>NZ_NASN01000045.1:0-20419 GCF_002142015.1 Gilliamella sp. A7 | reverse complement strand
AAATAAGAGTTGTAAAAAAAACGATATGCTTTTGTTTAAATGGTTATATAAATACTTGTGTATTAATACATTACCAGCCCGATTACGACTGTATTTTAACATAATTTCACTAATCCTTGTTGAAATTAACATTCAATTAAAAACAATAATGTCCTGTTTATTAGTTTAGAATCCATTAAACTAAAATCATTAAAAATGTGAATAAAATATCAATCTAAAACGATTGATGTATAATAATTTTTATGTAATTTTTTGCAAAATGTTATATTAAACCATTACAAAAATATTGTAAAATACCTTTTATGAGTAGGTTGTTTTTTTCGATTTTGTAATTAATCTCTATTTAATCAACTTTAACAAATATTGCTAGCTAATAACAAAGCCATTACAATGAGTAGCAATTAATCACTACTCTTTTACACTTATGATTACTTATGTTGATGCTACTTTAGATGATTTACCTTTTATTGTTGATGTTTATAATTCAACCATTGCTAGCCGTCAAATTACCGCCGATTTACAACCAGTTTCAGTCGAAAGTCGCTTCGCTTGGTTTGAACAACATAATCCACAAAAACGTCCGCTTTGGTTAATCAAATATGACAATCAACCTTGTGGATGGGTAAGTTTATCTTCGTTTTATGGACGTCCGGCTTTTGATAAAACAGTTGAAATCAGTCTTTATCTTCATCAAGATTTTAGAGGCAAAAAAATAGGCCAAACTGCTGTGCAAGAAATTGAGTCATTTGCCAAACAAGCCGGTATTGATGCCATATTGAGCTATGTTTTTGGCCATAATATTCCAAGCATTAAGCTATTCGAAAAAATGCATTATCAACAATGGGCATTACTACCCAAAATTGCTGAACTTGATGGTGTTAAACGTGATTTAGTTATTTTAGGTAAGCGATTTGATTAAACTAATCATCTAATTTAATGTGAGTTTTTCAACGGAAACCTTAGCATATGTCTATATTAAAAAATGTTCAACCGCTCTATAATCAAGCAAAAATTACCAGTATTTTAATATTGCTTAATATTGCTTGTTTTCTTATATCTCGATTACTTGATGAGCGGGGATTCTCAACATTTAGCCAAAATAGATTCCTAATTGATTGGGGGGCTGATATTGCTCAGTTAACTTTTTCGGGGCAATATTGGCGCTTGTTTACCAATATTTTTATGCATGTTAGCTTAACCCATCTTGCCATGAATATGTTAGCATTATGGAGTATTGGCATTATTTTAGAACGCTTGCTACCACCATTAGCCTTTCTTGGCATTTATCTGTTATCAGGGTTATTTGGTAGTTTAGCCAGTGATGTTGCCACTATTAACCATAATGTCATAAGTTGTGGCGCATCTGGTGCAATTTTAGGAATTATCACTGCATTACTTGCGTATTGCTTAATTAATCGTACTGACTTACAAGAGATGCCAATCAAATCAATCGTAGTCAGTTTATTACTGACCTTTGGTTTAGGGTTGCTACCTTCTATCGATAATATGGCCCATATTGGTGGAGCAATTACTGGCTTTATTTTAGGCGGATTAATTAGCCTTTGTTTAGAGAAATTCCGCTATCAAAAACAGATCTGCACAATATTAATTATCACGATATTAATAATTTCATCTTTACTTTTATATTGGGGCTATCGGCATTATCAATTGATAAGTGGCTATCAATATTATTAAAAATAAGGCACAAATCAGATATTGTGCCTTGTTTATGCTTAATTATTCATTAATAGCTACTTAGCACGCGAGCCGGATCGATTTTACAAGCTCTTTGGGCTGGATAATAGCTGGCAATCAAACTTAGCAACATAGCAGTAATAAATACCATGATGACATCCAACAAATGAATTTCTGATGGTAAAAAATCAACAAAATAGATATTGCTGTTTAAAAATTTATGTCCCATCATTGATTCAACTGCTGCCATAATATTGGAAAGTTGCCATGCTAAAATAGATCCAAGTAGCACACCAATGACACTACCAATTAATCCGGAAAGCACGCCATACCAAATAAAAATACGTTTTATTAGACGATTAGTCGCTCCAAGTGTTTTAAGAATAGCAATATCACGTTGTTTATCTTTTACTGCAATAACCAGTGTCGACACGATATTAAAACAAGCTACACTAATAACCACAATCATCGCTAAATACATAATTTGTCGAATCATTTGAATATCACGATACATGAAACCAAAGGTATGTTCCCAACTATTGAAACTAAGATCTTCTTCTAGAATCAATGTTGCATGACCAATAATAGAACTTGCTTGATAGACATTATTGACATTAAGCATTAATCCCGTGACACTGTCACCAATAGCAAGTAACTTTTGTGAATCGGCTAATGGTAACAAAGCAACATTGTTACTCAACGTACCACTTAGATCTAAAATACCATGTACCTGCAAACGAACTCGCCTTGGAGGCTTAAGTTGCTCAGGATTGTTTGACACAGGAATAAGCAAGGTAACCCACTGTCCTTCTTTAACCGCTAACGATTTAGCTAATCCTGCCCCTAAAATGATTTGCTGACTATCAGCCTTAAAATCTTGCCATCTATGATTAAGGACATAGTTTGGCAACGAACTGATTTTCTGTTCTTGTTCTGGATCAAATCCTTGTACTTCAACGGCACTAAGTTTACTTCCATTTTCAATCAATCCGGTAAAGCTAACATAAGGCGTCACAGATTGGATATTTTTATTCTCTTGTAACTCTGCTTGAACATGTTGCCAATTATTTAAGTTACCATATTGAGAATAAATTTGACCATGCGGTACTACCGATAACACCCGATCATTGAGTTCTCGTTCAAAACCATTCATGGCACTTAAACCAATAATCAATGCCGCAATACCAATAGCAATGCTCAAAGTTGAGATAATAGATATCAACGAAACCATGCCACTTTTACGGCGACCTTTACGAAATTTAATGGCTGTAATTAACGATAAATTCATATTTAATTATCCATTCACCTTTAATTAACAGAATTACTAGTAGATAACTGACCATCACTCATGATCAACTGTTGATCAAGTTTATTCGCTAGAACTAAATCATGAGTTACGACTAAAAATGCCGTGCCATGTTCGCGATTCAGTTTGATTAACAGATCAAAAATGGCGTCAGCAGTCGATTTATCTAAGTTACCAGTAGGTTCATCAGCCATCACTAAAGCCGGATTATTAATTAAAGCCCTACCTATTGCTACTCGTTGACGTTCGCCCCCAGATAATTCTGCCGGGCGGTGATTAGCACGTTTAACTAAATTCACCGACTCTAACATTGCCATAGCCCGTTTTTTAGCCTCACTTGGTGAGGTACCAGCAATCAATAACGGCATCGCCACATTTTCAAGTGCGGTAAAGTCTGGAAGTAGATGATGAAACTGATACACGAAACCAATTTCTTGATTACGTAAATGAGCTTTTTCTTGTTCTGATAACCGATTAAGCTGTTGTGATTTAAATACGATTTCACCTGAGGTTGGTTTGTCCAATCCTCCCAACAGATGCAATAAGGTACTTTTTCCTGATCCTGAGCTACCAATAATTGCTAATAATGATTGCGGATAAATATCAAATGAAACATTTTTAAGTACTTCAGTGACCATTTTTCCTTCTTTATAGGTTTTATAAAGATTTTTAGCCGAAAGAAGTGGCTGTAAATTACTCATAACGTAAAGCCTCCGCTGGTTGAATATTGGCTGCACGATACGCAGGATAAAGTGTTGAAATTAGTGATAACATAAGTAATCCAAAAATAATAAATACTATCTGTGAGGGCTCCACTAAACTAGGTAATTCAATACCAGCAAAGGATAAACCAAGCACTGACATCAATTCATTAAGATATGAAGCAAGTAACAGCCCTATGGCACTACCAAGTAAAGTACCTATGACGCCAGAACTTGCACCTTGAATAATAAAAATCAGCAAAATCTTAAAACGTGACAAGCCTTGCGTTTTTAAAATCGCGACTTCCCCTTGTTTTTCCATAACCAACAAACTTAATGAAGTAATAATGTTAAAAGCGGCTACAATCACAATCAAACTAATCAATAAGCCCATTACATTTTTTTCCATCTTAATTGCTTGGAACAACTCACCTCGTTTTGCGCGCCAATCAGTAAAAACTAAATCGTCGGGTAACGGGTGATTAGTTACTGATGCGATTTCCAGGGGATGAGTTAAAAATAATCGCCAACCACTAATATTATTCGCTGGATAACGTAATAAATTTTTGGCATCAGATTGATTGATATAGATTAACGCTTGGTTAATGTCATAATTGACCGAAAATAATCCACTTACAGTAAACAAACGTTGTGAAGGAATACGTCCAACCGGTGTAATTTGGCTGGCATCGGTAACCATTAAGCGTATTTTGTCACCAACCAAAACACCGAGTTGATTAGCCAATGTCTGCCCCAGTATCACATTGTAGCTACCCGCTTGTAATGAATCGATAGAACCAGTGTAAACATAATTTTCTATTGGATCATGATCCGCTGCGGTGATCCCCATTAAGGTACTAACCGTAATACTTTGCTGACTTTGTAATACCACATCACCGGTAATTATTGGGGTAATTCGTTCAACTCCTTGTATATTTTCAAATTGTTTAGAATGAATGACAGTTGTATCGATTCTTCCGGTTTTTGAAGTAATTTGCGCTTGGGGGAAAAACTTTAAGATACTATTTTGCATCTGATCTTCCAATCCATTCATTACCGACAAAACCACAATCAAACCGATAGAACCAAGCATGATGCCAATCATAGATAGCCAAGAAACAAAGCGACCAAACCCATCGGTTTTTTGCCCGTATACATAGCGTAAACCTATATAAAACACTAATGGACGAAATATTTTTGACATAATAGTTATAAAGTACCTAAAGTTTTCAATTAAGTTTAACCAGTTAAATTTTAACTGCTTATCATACAGGATTAAACAGTTATAGAAAACAACCATATAATTACGTTATAATCTTAGGCTAACATTGTCGCAACTATCTATTATTCTAACATGTCAAAAACATATAACATTTCTAACATCATTCCTAAAAAATCAGGTGAAGTAAAACAAGTCGGCCAACTTGTTGGTTCTTCCCTATCCCAATTTTGTGCACAGGCTATTGCTGCGCACGATGGTTTAGTGGTGATTGTTACAGATGACATGCAACAAACAACTCGTCTTCATGAAGAGTTGAAACAATTTTCAACTTTCCCATCGATTTTTTTCCCCGATTGGGAAACGTTACCTTATGATAGTTTTTCACCGCATCAAGATATTGTTTCAGAGCGTTTATCGTGTCTTTATCAGCTAGGTCATTTAACTAAAGGGGCCTTAATCCTACCAATTAATACTCTTATGCAAAAAGTGTGTCCACAAAACTACTTAGGTGGGCATGTATTTATGATGAAGAAAGGCTTAGCTATAAGCCGTGAAAATCTGCGGTTACAACTTGAAAATGCTGGTTATCGTTCAGTCAGTCAAGTTATGGAGCATGGTGAATATGCTACTCGTGGTGCGCTATTTGATATCTACCCAATGGGCAGTGAGAAGCCATATCGTATCGACTTTTTTGATGACGAAATAGATAGTATTCGCACTTTTGATGTTGAAAGTCAGCGAACACTCGATGAAATTAATGAAATTCAACTTCTTCCAGCCCATGAGTTTCCATTCGATAAAACATCCATCGAATTATTTCGTAGTCAATGGCGAGAGCAATTTGAAGTAAGGCTCGATCCTGAAAGTATTTATCAACAAGTTAGTAAAAATATTTTACCTACAGGTATCGAATATTGGCAGGCACTATTTTTTAACGAACCACTTACCCCACTATTTTCTTACTTTTTATCCAATACGTTGATCATTAACACAGCAAATATTGAACAATTTGCTAATAAATATTGGCAAGATATTACGCAACGTTATGAAAGTCGCAAAGTCGATCCGATGCGACCATTGTTAACGCCAACGATAATTTGGTCAAAAACCGATGAAATTTTTGCCCATTTTAAACAATACCCTCGAATTACTGTATCACATGCTGAAATTAGTGATTCGAACAAAAGCATTAATTTACCGTTTAGTTTATTGCCAGAGATTGCGATTCAAATTCAGCAAAAACAACCTTATTTACATTTTGAGCAATTTACCCAAGATTTCCAAGGTAAAATTATCTTTTCTGTTGAATCGGAAGGCCGTAAAGATGCATTGCAAGAAATCTTAGGCCGAATGCGAATACATCCGACATCCATCTCACAACTTGATCAATTAGCCAATGCCGAAAATCGCTACTTTTTAATGATAGGTGCCAGCGAACAAGGTTTTATCGATCAGCAACAAAATTTCGCCTTTATCACTGAAAACGAACTATTAGGTCGTCGGGTTATTCGTCGAAAAAAAGAGAGCAAACAGGCAATCAATACCGATAGTTTAATTCGTAGCTTAGCCGAATTAACACCCGGTAAACCAGTAGTACATTTAGAGCATGGTGTTGGTCGTTATGCAGGTTTAACGACATTAGAAACTGGTGGTATCACCGCCGAATACCTTATACTGCTTTATGCAAATGATACTAAGCTCTATGTTCCAGTTTCATCACTAAATTTAATTAGCCGTTATTCTGGCGGTGATGAAGATAATGCCCCACTAAACAAGTTAGGTACGGATACCTGGAGTAAGGCAAGACAAAAGGCAGCCGAAAAAGTACGTGATGTTGCTGCTGAATTACTTGATATTTATGCTGAACGAGAAAGTAAACCCGGTTTTGAATTTAAACAAAATCGTGAACAATATGAGCTGTTTTGCCAAGCTTTCCCGTATCAAGAAACCGACGACCAACAAAATGCCATTGGTGCAGTCATTGGTGATATGTGTTCACCTTATGCAATGGATCGATTAGTCTGTGGTGATGTTGGTTTTGGTAAAACTGAAGTGGCTATTCGTGCCGCATTCTTAGCTGTGATCAACCATAAGCAGACCGCCGTATTAGTACCGACTACATTACTGGCCCAGCAACATTATGAGAGTTTTTGTGATAGATTTGCCAATTGGCCGATCCGAATCGAAAGTTTGTCTCGATTTAAAACCGCTAAACAGCAGCAAGCCATTATTCAAGAACTTGCTGAAGGTAAAATCGATATTGTCATCGGTACCCATAAATTATTACAAGAAGATGTAAAATGGAAAGATTTAGGTTTATTAATTGTCGATGAAGAACACCGCTTTGGTGTTCGTCAAAAAGAACGAATCAAAGCAATGCGAGCCAATATCGATATACTTACTTTGACCGCCACCCCTATTCCACGTACCCTAAATATGGCAATGAGTGGTATGCGTGATTTATCAATTATTGCTACACCACCTGCGCGTCGATTAGCTGTAAAAACCTTTGTTCGAGAATCTGATGATTTAGTCATTCGTGAAGCTATTCTACGGGAAATTTTGCGTGGTGGTCAGATTTATTATCTACACAATGATGTCTCGGATATTGAAAAAGTGGCAGAAAAACTAACTGAACTGGTACCTGAAGCTCGTGTTGCTATAGGTCACGGTCAGATGCATGAACGTGATCTTGAGCGAGTTATGAATGATTTTCATCACCAACGATTCAATTTATTAGTGTGTACCACTATTGTCGAAACTGGAATTGACATTCCCAATGCCAATACCATTATTATCGATCGTGCTGATAAATTTGGTCTTGCTCAGTTACACCAATTGCGAGGTCGAGTTGGTCGATCATATCACCAAGCCTATGCTTATTTATTGACACCACACCCGAAATTACTAACTAAAGATGCTAAAAAACGCCTTGATGCTATTGCTACTTTAGAAGATTTGGGTGCTGGATTTGCTTTAGCCACACATGATCTTGAAATACGGGGTGCAGGTGAATTACTCGGTAGTGATCAAAGTGGTCAAATTGAAACAATAGGTTTTAACCTGTACATTGAATTACTTGATGATGCAGTTAAATCGCTTAAAGAAGGTAAAGAGCCAACCCTTGAATCATTACTTAATAATCAACAAACTGAAGTTGAATTACGGTTACCAACTCTAATTCCAGATGATTTTATCCCAGATGTTAATACCCGATTATCACTATATAAACGAATTGCTAGTATTGAAAATCTAGATGAACTCACCGATATAAAAGTTGAAATGCGTGACCGTTTTGGTCAATTACCCGATCCGGTGCTATTTTTATTAGAAACCACTAAAATACGCTATCAAGCAAGTAAATTGGGTATCACAAAAATTGAATACGGTGAAAAAGGTGGTTTTATAGAATTCGGTTCTAACAACAAAATTGCGATCGATTATTTAATCGAAACAATTCAAAAATCACCAAAAAATTATCGCTTAGAAGGGACAAATCGATTAAAATTACTAAAATCTGATTTACAACGAGTTGATCGCATTGATTATATTAAAGATTTATTAGCAGATTTTGCAGATCATCAAGAAAAATAACTAAAAAATATAACGGAATATAAAGAGTAAAAATGAAAAAGACGACACTTGCAATTGGCGTTATTACTATATTAAGTTCAAGTTATGTCGGTATTGCCTGGCATACTGGCAACGTGATTGAAAATGATCTAGATAAATCGTTAACATTAGCAGCTGAACAGTTCAACAATAGCCAAAATGTTTTTAAAATCAATATTAGCCATTCTAATGATGAGAAACGGCTATTTTCGACCAAAACACATATTAATATAACCTTATCCTCTAAAGATGGTAGTTTTGGTGATGTATTTACACTCGCTGATAGGGATTTCACTATTCATCATGGCCCGTTCCCAATTGCCGCTTTAAAGCAAGGTATTTTTTCACCACAAATGGCTTGGGTTGAATATGAAACTAGCGAAGAATCCAATCCTTTATTATGGAAGGCGAATAATAATCAACCCTTTATTACCGGCTATATTAGTTTAGATTATAGTGAAAATATGATTATAAAGCTTTTTAGCAAGGAAATCAGTAAGTATAGAGAAACTGATTATGGTTTTAAAGTTGGATACCAATTAGGCAAAGGTAGTTTTACATTTATTAGTAATATTGACTCAGCTATCCCTTCGATAACGCTAGATTTAGATAAATTTCAGACTCAAAAAACCGTTTACTATCTTACATTAGATAAACTTCACATTGATCTTGATGGCGAAAAACAGTCAACTATGATTGGTTATAATTTGAATTTAGATTCTTTAAAAACAAATTTAAGAGATATTTATTTTTATTATCTAGATGATTATGACTATGACGAAACTGATAATGACACCTTTTCAATCGAGAATTTAAGAGCAAATGGAACTATTGATTCCAACAATCAAAATATTACCTTAAATGCTAATCTTGATAAATTTACCTTAATTCCTGAGTCAGATGAAGAACGACCCTTCATCATATTAAACAAGCTTTCAATCAAGCAAAAAGTTGATTTAAGTGATACTCGAGTTCTTAATGGTTCATTCACTAGCAGTGTTGATTCAATCTTATATGGGCAACAAAACTTAGGTAAAGCAGAAATAGATCTTGATTATCAAGGTTTAGACAAAGAAATATTTGGCGAAGAGTTTATCGATGAAGAAACTCACTATGATCAACCAATTAACAGTAAATTTGAGCTTAAAAATTTAAACTGGCGTAATAAAAAAGGTGATGTCAATATTAAAGGATTACTTGATATCGCAAAACCTTATGACATTTATATGCTAGATAATCCTTTAGATAACATTAATAATTTTTCATTACATGTTAATGCACCGCTTAATGTACTTGCCTACAGCTATGCCCAATATGATGATCCTCAGCATAGTGCTCTCACTGAGGAACAGTTTAACAAATCGAAAAAAACAGTCCAAAAAAACTTGATATATATGTTCAATGATTCTCAGATATTTAAATTTAGCAAAGGTCAAGAACAAGGTTTATTTATCGATATTGATATACTTAAAGATAGTAACAAGGCTAATATTAATGGCCAAATTTATAACAAAAGTGAGGTTTTAGATCTGTTTGAATAACCAATAAAAGTCGTTACATCTTTTTTTAATCGAAAATAGTGAAAATAAGTTATATTAAAAAATAATTAAAAGTAACAAAAATGAGAGAGTAAACATGAAGAAAAGTACCCTAGCAATTGGTGTTATTGGAATATTAGGCCTTAGTTATGTCGGTATAGCATGGCATACCGGTAATGTAATTGAAGACGAGTTAGATAACACATTAAAAAACTTAACTAAACAAGCTAATAGTTTACAAGATTATTTCGAATTAAAAATCATCCATTCTGATGATAAAAAAGGGATTTTCTCAACCAAATCACATATAAAAATCACAGCAGAACCATTAAATGGGTCCGAGTCTTCAATTACACTATATGATGATGATATCGTTATTCATCACGGACCATTCCCAATAGCCGCCTTAAAACAAGGCACTTTTTCGCCACAAATGGCTTCGATTGAGTATCAAGCTACACAACAATCAAATCCAGATTTATGGAAACTTGCTGGCAATCAACCATTTGTAAATGGACATATCAATTTGTCCTATTCTGATGATATGACTATTAATTTGACAACAAAACCAATTGTTTTTACTGATGAAGATTTTAATAAGAAATTTCTTGAAGGTAAACTAGAATTAGGCAGAATTAATTATAAAGTGTCAATTAAATACTTAGAATCTACACCATCATCTGTCTCATTTTCTGTTGATAATTTAAATTATAAAAGACATGATGGTAACGAGCTAAAAATAAATAATTTTAAAGTTAGTAATGAATTTAATTATCAAAATGGCATCTTTGAATCTAAAAACAGTGTTGATGATTTAGTTATCGATTTTAAAACCATGACCAGAAAACCAGCAATTACATTTAAAAATATCAATGTTAAACAGAAGCTTGCCAACAAACCAGCAGGTATTGAAGGTGATATGAAAATAACAATTGATGCTCTTAATTATGGCAAACAAAAAATGGGTAATGGATCTCTTGACCTGAATATTCAAGGATTAGATAAAGCATTTATAAGTGATATTCCCCAGTTAGCTTTGTTTTTAGATTCAGCTAATAACTCAAATGTCACCAATACTAAAATAAACATTAAAAAAGTTCGTTGGCATAATGCTTCAGGTGATATCAACTTTAATGCATTAATTGATGTAGACAATCTTAAACCAATGACAATGCATCTTCAAGGCATTGATACAGTTAACCAATTTTCAATGAAAATTGAAGCACCATTTGCTGTAATGGCAAGATTTATGTCACAAATAGAAGATCCTGAGTCAGAACAAATAACCGATAATCAGCTGCAAAAAACAAGCTATAATTTACAATTTATGGCGCAGATGGCGCTGGGCCGTTTACCTTTGATTACCTTTAATAAAGGCGATATTGATGGCATATTTAGCGAACTCAATTATTTAAAATCTAAGGATCAAGTAACTCTCAATGGAAAAACAATTAGCAAAGAAGAATTTTTAAATAATTTAAACCGTTAATCTCAAAAAAATTCCGCCTGCCATTGGGCGGAGTATCCTTCAAAAAACAACTTAATGAGTTAATATTTAATATGAACAAAAACTCTTCTACTGAGCCTGAAAATCAATTTAAACGATCAATGAAAACTCGCCACTTAATCATGTTATCACTAGGTGGTGTTATTGGAACTGGATTATTTTTTAATACTGGGTATATCATCGCTACTGCTGGCGCCATTGGTGCTATTGTTGCTTATTTAATTGGTGCAATTGTTGTCTATTTAGTTATGCTTTGCTTGGGAGAGCTGGCTGTTGCGATGCCTGAAACTGGCGCATTTCATACTTATGCATCAAAATTTATTAGTCCTGCAACCGGCTATACTGTTGCTTGGCTCTATTGGTTAACTTGGACTGTGGCATTAGGCTCAAATTTAACTGTGGCCGGTTTATGTATGCAATATTGGTTCCCTCAAGTATCAGTTTGGGTTTGGTGCTTAGTTTTCTGTGTAGTGATTTTCTTATTAAATATTATTACCGCACAATTTTTTGCCGAAAGTGAATTTTGGTTTTCCATCATTAAAGTGATTACTATTATTGTATTTATCATCGCTGGTAGTGCGGCTATCTTTGGGTTTATTCCAATGAAAAATAACCTACCTGCTCCATTTTTGCACAATATTACCGAACATGGCTGGTTTCCTAATGGTATTATTCCGATTGTTATGACCATGGTATCAGTGAATTTCGCATTTTCAGGAACAGAACTTATCGGTATAGCCGCTGGCGAAACCCATCAACCGGAAAAAACCATTCCACTAGCCATCAAAACGACTATTCTACGATTGATTATCTTTTTTGTTGGTACTATTTTTGTGTTAGCAGCCCTATTACCAATGGAACAAGCTGGCGTTATTAAAAGTCCATTTGTTGAAGTATTTGAAAGTATCGGAATTCCTTATGCTGCTGACATTATGAATTTTGTCATTTTAACTGCTATTTTATCCGCCGCTAACTCTGGATTATATGCATCTGGACGCATGTTATGGTCGCTATCTAATCAAGGTACATTGCCAAAATGCTTTGGTAAATTAAATCCAAAAGGTATTCCAACTACTGCTATTGCCGTTAGTATGATTGGAGGATTATTAGCTTTGTTCTCCAGTGTTATTGCTCCCGATACTGTATTTGTAGGCTTAACGGCAATTTCAGGATTTGCCGTTGTTGCTGTTTGGTTAAGTATTTGTGCTTCACATTACTTTTTTAGAAAACAACTCTCAACATCTGAAATACGATCACTAAAATATAAAGCCCCACTTTATCCATTAGTGCCAATTTTAGGGTTTATATTATGTTTAATTGCTTGTATTGGACTGGCTTTCGATCCTGAACAACGGATTGCCCTTTATTGTGGTATTCCATTTGTAGTGGTTTGCTATATCGCCAATCATATTACCCGAGCTTATCAACAACGAGTAAATCGATAATGTCAAAAGAAAATCCTCTCTCGCAGTTATTAAACCAAAATAACTACGTGATTATTGATGGTGCTTTAGCAAGTGAGCTTCAGCGCCGTGGTTGTGATCTTAATGATAGCTTATGGTCAGCTAAAGTATTAATTGAACAACCCGATCTAATTAGACAAGTTCATTATGACTATTTTAATGCAGGGGCGGATTGTGCTATTACCGCTAGCTATCAAGCGACACCATTAGGTTTTGCCCAAAAAGGGATATCACTTGCCGAATCAATAAATTTGATAAAACAAAGTGTAGCACTAGCTCAACAAGCCAAGCAGCAATATCTAGATCAAATTAAGTCAGATAAGTTATTAGTTATCGCTGGTTCGGTAGGGCCCTACGGAGCCTTTTTGGCAGACGGTTCAGAATATACTGGCAATTATCAACTCAGTGAAAATGAATTTATCGATTTTCATCAGGCCAGAATGCAATCACTCATTGAGGCAAAAGTTGATATTTTAGCTTGTGAAACCCTACCCAACTTTGTTGAAATAAAAGCGTTAGCTAAATTACTACAACATTATCCCACAATGACAGCATGGTTTTCGTTAACGTTAAAAGATGCCAATCACCTTAGTGATGGAACTCCACTTGTCGAAGTGATTGATTATCTAAATCAGATTGATCAGGTGGTTAGTATCGGTATTAATTGCATTGCCTTAGAAAAGGTCTCTCTGGCATTAACCGAATTACAAACACTCACGGCGAAACCTTTAATTGTTTATCCTAATTCAGGTGAGCAATATGATCCAACCACTAAACTATGGCACAAAAATCATCAACATAATTGTAGCTTTGATAATCAATTGCCAGTTTGGATCAAGTTAGGGGCCAAATTGATTGGTGGCTGCTGTCAAACAACTCCAAATGATATTGCACAAATTGCTCATTATTTAAAAGCAGCTAATTAAGTATAATCGATAGTTTACATTTATAGCTATAGACAAATAAATCAGCACCGTTAATTAAATCGATAAGATAAATTAACGGTGTTTTTTGTACAATTAGGAATTTTATAACCTAAAAAACCCCTCTCCTCAAATTTTTTGCTTCAAAAAAGAGCTTTCCTCAAAATTTTTTGGCTCAAATTTAATAATGAAATATTTATCGTTCTCCTTTAAGATTGGAACTACTGTAATAAGTAGAATTTTATCTCAAGGGTGTAAGTTTAGTTTGTATTCTATTCGATATTAGCATGACGGTTTTTCATTAATTCTGGCGTCTGTTGCAATTCTGTCATTAGACTGTAAATAATGCTGTCATAAGTGAGTAATGATAGTTGTTCAAACGTACTGCCCATCGGTTGATTTAGTTCAAGCACTTTTATTGGAATTGCCACAATATTATCCGCTAACTTAGCTAAGCTAGAGTTACCATTGGTAGTAAATAATATTATTTTAACGCCAAGTGCTTTTGCTTGATTAGCATAAGCAATTAAGCTTTTGGTTTCACCGGAACTCGATCCTAAAATTAATAAATCACCAACATTTGCTTTTGGTTTACTAATTTCAGTTATCAAGCTAACATTCAAGCCCAAATGCATTAATCGATTAGCAAATGCCCCAATCATTAACCCAGAGCGACCGGTCCCAGCAAGAAAGATGTGTTTTGCTGCAATAATGGCATTTTTAAATTGGCTAAGTTGTTCCTCATTGATGGAGCTTACTTGTGCTGATATTTCAGTTAATATTTTTGATAATACATCTTTGGTATCCATTATTATTTCCCTATTTGATTGCCGCTTTTAATCTTTCTATGTTGCTTTCAAGCGGATTATTGTTAAAGATAAATCCCCCCGATACGATACTGTTTGCGCCAGCCGTAACACATGAAGATATGTTTTGATCGCTAATATTGCCATCAACCTGAATATCGTAATGATAATTACCGATTTGTTTTATACTTTTCAATTGTTCTATTTTTGGTAACGTAAAAGGTAAAAAACTTTCATTTTTTTGGCCAGGATTGACCGTCATGACTAAAACCTGATCGACCTGAGGTAATAAGAGCTTCAGATTTTCAACTGGTGTACAAGGGTTTATAGCTATACCGACTTTAATATTACTATTTTTAATTTTATTAATAATATATGAATGATGCGCCGTTGCTTCATAATGAAAGGTAATAATATCAGCTTTAGCATCAATAAAATCAACTATGGCTAATTCAGGTTTTTCAACCATTAGATGGCAATCTAAAATAAAATCAGTATGCGCTTTTAGATTTTTAACAAAACTAGCATTAAAGCCTAGATTGGGTACATAATGATTATCCATTACATCAATATGTAGTTGGCGAATACCTAAAGTTTGTAGATTTTCTAGAGTTTCTTTGATCTGATAAAGATCAGAATTAAATAGTGATGGAGACAGTATCATAATTATCTCCTTTTATTAACGACCCATCAACATAAAATTCACATTACGTTTTCTTTCACGTAGTGCATCCCAATCGACAAAATAAATTCGTCCTAACTGCCCTAATAATGGCTGACCATCTTTGATAATTAATACTATTGAAAAATGACCAAACAGTGATGATTTGATATGAGCATCTGTATTTAACATAACCCATTTTTCAGCTGGATAATTAGGATCACTAAGACTTAAACCAAATTCAACATGCTTTGGACCCGGTGAGTTATATTGATTTTCGCTGGTCATGCGTGGAGCAATTTTTTCTAATGTATTGTTGATATCAACTTGCAGAAATTCATCACCAAAAAAATTAGTATCGTGCATACATTCTTCAAAAAAAAGTGAACATGTTGTATGGCTAGTAGCTATCGTTAATTGACCATTTTGGATATTGGATTGCTTTACAAACTGTTTTAATTGCTCAGTAATATCGTGGTATGAATGCCTACCTGCAACCGTGTTGATTTCAATGGCATGATGAATAATATTCATAATAGTTTATTCCTTATTATAGCCCCATCTACTTTGTAGCTAAGCTTCACAAAATAAATGAGGCGATCATTATCAAAACTTAAAGTTGAATTTAAATTAAATAGCTAAACGCTTTTTCAATTCAGCAAAAAATTCATTTAATCCAACACCAGTAAGTAGTGGTAACCCATTAATTACTTTAGCTTTAATTGAATCAGGTACAATAGTTGTGCTTACAACCACATCATAAGAGTCAATCTTATTAAGTTCATCAGCAATCTTAGATTGATAAATTTTTACCTGATCTGTTAATTTTTCATCACTAAGCCATTTATTCACTTTGCTTACTGCGATAGTCGAAGTTGCATGCCCTGCACCACACATGATAAGTAAATTTTTCATATGATTATTCCCTTTTAATACATTTCAATTTTTTTGATTTTGTTGATATAGATAAGCAAGCAAAGAATAACTAACGCTAAACCAATTAGACCAATAAAACCAAGCTGAGTTAACAACAGTACGAATAAGGTTACTGGCCATAATCCACATAAAATGACAGTAACAATACCAGCAGTACCTACATCGTAATTAGCCAAATGGAATACATCAGTAATAACTGGTGCAAGCCATGTTGCCATATATAAGCAGACGACCAAATAGATGGTGCCACCTAAAATTGAACGAATAATATTCCCTTTGAAAAACGGTACCATTAAACAGATGCCAAAGGCATAGAAAGCTAAATCACCAAAAGGTAGCACTTTATTACCCGGTAAAATTAAGGCTAATAATAATGAAACTGGTACCATAATTAACGCAGTTGCCATTACCGCAGGATGACCAACAGTTAACGCAGCATCCATACCGATGTTAACTTGTTTGCCATTGAGTTTTTTACTGGTAAATTCACGAGCAGCATCAGCTACTGGAAGTAAGCCTTCCATAAACATTGCCACCATTTTCGGCATAATTTTCATGATTGCAGCTGTTGAAATTGCTAATTTACCAATTTGAGGAACATCGTAATTAGCTAAGATGCCAACAACTATACCGATGATTAAACCAATTACCACTGTATCACCGAAAATCCCAAATCGTTTGGTTAATGTTTCTGAATCAGCATTTAATTTGTTTAGTCCTGGAATACGGTCAAATATCCAATTTAATGGAATTGCAACAATTGCCCCTGATAATGCCATAAGGTGAGTAACGGCAATACCCGGATATCCAAAGAAGGAACTAATTGGTTTTTGTAAAAGATCAGCTAAAAACCATTGCAACATTACTGCAGTGATACAACCAATAATACCAACCCAATATTCACCGGTTACTGAATAAGCCACTAAGCCGAGGAAAATTGCAAACCAGAAGTTCCAAATATCAACGTTTAACGTTCTAGTCCAACCGAGTGAAATAAATAAAAAATTAATAATTAATGAAGCAGGAATGAGTAATAATCCCAATGTGGTTGAGAATGCTAACGGGCCACCTACTCCACAACCAATATCCATGATGCTTAATGACGTTCCATATTGCTCACCCATTTTTTGAATCGCAACACCTAACGTATCTGATAATAAACCAATAACTAAACCAAGACCGACAATACCAATACCGACGGTAATACCTGACATCATCGCTTTGGAAAAGCTAACTCTAAAAAACAAGGCAATAATAAAAATGATGATAGGTAAAAAAACGACCCCACCTAAATTTATTAGCCATTGAAAAATATTAATGACACTATCCATTTGTAACTCCTTAATAAAAATAATCCATCCTATTTAACACCAGCGCTATTTAAAATAGAGATAAATTCGTTAGTTGATTGACATTGTTCTAATAATTTTATTTGCTCCTCATTTTGAAATAAGCCGATTAAATTTTGTAAATTCTCAACTTGTTCATGTGGCTCTTTCATTGCTAACATGAAAATAAATTTGACCGGTATTTGCTCCTTATCATCGGTCATACCAGAAAAAATCACCGGATTTTTTAGTGATGCAAAACAAATTTGTGATTGATTCACTTTTGAGGAATCGGTGTGGGGAATTGCAAAACCAATCGAATTAACTAATAAACCAGTCGGGTATTGCTGTTCTCTTTCTAAAATACCTGTTAAATAATCTTGTTTAACAATGCCATGTGACAATAACATTTGTGCCATTGTGGTTAAGATCTCTTCTTTGGTTTTTGCCTCAATGTTAAATAGGCATAAATGTTGATCAAAGTACATTCTTGATTCCTCTTTGATTATCCAAAAATTGTTTAAGTTGTTTAAAATTTGTGAGATTTTTTAAGGATGAAATTGCTTGTTTATTTGAAACAATTTCATAAATTTCGGTAAAAACGTCATTAATGCTATTGATATTGTCTTCGGAAAGACTAACCATAATAATAATACTGACATCAATCATGCCCCATTTTATTGGTCGTTTGAGGGTCATAATTGAGATACTCGATTTAATAACAAACATTGGCGAACCATGCGGTAAAGCAATACCGTTTTCGATTGAAGTGTCGCCGATTTCTTCTCGATATAAAACTGAGTCACGATAGTTTTTAGTCACTAAGCCTTTATCTTCTAACTTACTTATCAGCAAATTAAGACATTCACTTTTATGTTGAATATCAACATTTAATTCAATTAAATCCGCATTGACAAATTTGGCGGTAGACGGGTAATAATTACCTTTGTCTGAAAAATCGGATTGCTTATTCAAGACATAGTTAGCGTAAGCTTGGATAATATTTTGATAGTCTTGTTTGTTCAACAAAGATGATATTTTGACCATCGGTTTATTAATATTTTTGATATCAAGAGTGGTGATGATCAAGTCGACATTACTAAGCTTAGTTGAATTCAGTTTAGCCACAGAATACACTTCAATATTATCTTTAGATGGCAAAAATTTGCGGACTTTATTTAAGATTAAATTTGATGATGAACATCCATATTGACAAATAATAACGATGTTATTGGCATCAGCGGCTTTATCTAAGGCTATTTGGAAATGAATCAATAAAAATGAAATTTCATGATCATTTAAATGAATATCAAATTTACGTTCTAAGTCTGAAAGTGCATACCATAACACACTAAATAATTTCGAATATTCCTGTTTTATTTCATCTAATATTGGATTAATAATACGAATTTGCTTTTGTAACCGAGTAATCATCGGTGGGAAATGCGACAATAATGAGTAAAATAATTTTCCATCACCAGAGAGATCGACACTTTCAATATCGCCTATTTTTTTGATAATTCTGCGAATAATTTGCTCATAAAAACTATCATCAACAATGACATTTTCATCAATAATGCGATGAGCAAAAAACAATTTACTTAGGTATTTAATATCATTGGTCGAAAACGTCACAGTAAAAGTTAACTCTAACGTTTTAGCCAGTTCCGAGGCAATCAAATAAGATTGCATATATCGGATATGATTAAATAAGAAATCACTCTCTTCCGGAATTGAATAACCTAAACACAATCTTTTTAGCTGAATGGTGATGGATATCAGTAATGAAGATAAATAATGCTCTGAAGATTGTACGACTACTGATTCAAAACGTTCAAATAATAACTGAGTTATCTGTTCAAAAGAGTTATCGCCAATAAATGATTTCATCAATTGATTGAGATAATAATCATCTTGTTTATGAATATACAAAGATAAGAAATGTTTAATCGCTCGTTGAATTTGATTTTCATTACCGTCAATACAAATTCCTTTATGAGTGACATTTAATAGAATATTTTCTTGCTCAAGAGCCCGATTAATAAATTCAATATCTTTGTGTAACGATGTTTTACTGACTAAATAATCGTCCGATAATTGTTCCAATGATACTGATTCGCTTTTAAGTAAACAGCGTTTGACGATATCTAATCGACGGTATTCAGGACTTAAGCGTCGTGATTTTTGATTGAAATAGCTATGACTATTTTTTTGTTCTAAATAGCTAATAATCGGCTCAACATCCGTTTTTTCACCTACTAGCATTAGCCCTTTACGGGGAGACTTTTCGATTCGAATATCCGTATTCGGTACCGTTATTAACTGTTCATTTAGTTTTTCAATATCGTAATATACAGTTTTAGTTGAAATTGATAATTTTGAACTAAAAAAAGCAGCCGGTTTAAATTCCGATTGGCTAAAAAGTAGTTTAAGTAATTTGATTTGTCGTTCCATTACTCAACTCCTTTTTCTAATTGTTGTTGCAATACATTCATAACTTGATGATTTAAAGTATAGTTAGTTAAATAAATAAGACGATTACATTTTTTTCCAGATTAATCTGGAATAGAATGTGATCTTTTCTTGATAGAAATCAAACAAAACATAGTGATAGGTTTTAAAACTAAACAATTAATGTTAGAAGAAAGATATGAGAAAAGTATTAATTTATCTAGTACGTTAGGTAAGTATAACTAATTCACATTAAGTAATTTTACTCTC
>NZ_NASN01000044.1:0-21027 GCF_002142015.1 Gilliamella sp. A7 | reverse complement strand
AAAATCAGAAATGTATCATGGACAATGCTTTGAAGATGCAGATAAATTGATTGAAAAAATAGAAGAATATATAGAATACTACAACACCAAACGGATTAAAGCCAAATTAAAAGGCCTGACTCCGGTTGAATATCGAAATCAGGCCTTACAAGCCGCTTAATCAAAGTGTCCAACTTTATGGGGTCACTTCATAATGCGGGCTTTAAGTTAATCAGATAAGATTATTTATCAAATTTGTTGATAATTTCTTCAGCTGTTTTACCATGAAGTTTACTTTTGATTTCTTCAGTTGTTTTTGCTTCATTACCCGCATTGTCGGGGTTCATTGCTGCAGCAGCTGTTACTTTAATGATTGCTCGACTAAAAGCCATTTTATCTTTATCACTTAATTTGTCACTGGCTGCTTTAATAGAATTAGTAAAAGTCTCTGGTGTTGTAAGATCAATTTTAGGTGAATCATCACCACAACCAATTAACGCAAAACTTAATAATAATACAGCTAATAGTTTTTTAAACATTTCCATTCCTTAAAAATAAATACTATTAAAACAAAGGTATTTTTATACTAAAAGATCTAACTTTCAAGCAATAAATGCATTTCAATTGAAAATAATATATTACTTTGTTTAAATTTAAACGTTGTTAGCGAGATCAAATTTTTATAAAAAAAACAAAGGGTTTATTTGAAATTATGTCTAAATTTTTGCTTAGAAAAGGCCGTTCCTCAAAATTTTTTTGATTTTAGTCGTAAAAAAGCTATATAGATTAAGCTGATCGGTTTTTATGCCCTATATTTTGGACATTTTAAATATTCTATGCGACTGCTGTATTTATAACCTATTAAAACTTGACGATAAGGTAAGCCAATGCTAATATTTGCCACCTATTCAGATAGACCTCTTCGGCGCGTTGGCAGAGTGGCCATGCTGCGGATTGCAAATCCGTCTACCTCGGTTCGACTCCGGGACGCGCCTCCATTAAAATCGATAAGTTACCTACAGTATTTGCTCGAATAAACTATCAAGTTAATAGAGATATTTATTCTTTATATGATATAGTTAATGATAATTATAGCGAATTGAGTATTATTATGACGGTAGAAAAACTTAGATATTGGTTATCATTTATTATTGCTTCAGTAGCAGTTTTCTTTTTTATTAATCAATTTGACCTATTTGATAAAAAAAATATTGAAAAGCAGTTAGTTACCATGTCAAAAGAAATAAATAAAAATACTCCATATCAGTTAGATCAGTTTACCATTTTAGATTCAACTATGGCATATAAAAATACAATAGTTTACAAAATGACAATTTTTAATATTAATTTTGAAGATTTAGAAATGGGTTTTGTTGAAAATAAACTTTTTTTGACTGTAAGAAACCTTCTTTGTACTGAAGAAAGTACAAAAAAAGCAATAAATAAAGGGGCGATTTTTAAATACATGTATAATGAAGAAAATGGTAAATATTTATTTTCTTTTGCTATAGATAGTAAAGATTGTTTGGAAATGTTAAAAGATGAATCAAAATAATCATTCTTTAGTAATCTTAAAGCTGAATATCATCATTAAAGTCCATTTGTAGTTCAGGTATTTTTGTAATTGTAAAAATATTTTCGATTTTTAATGTTATTTATTAAATCATTAATCAATTAAACAATCAAATAAGTACTCATCATTTAGTGTAAAACATTGATTGAGTTATGCCCACTTATAACGTTTATCAAGAAACAGGATAAAACATGGCATATTTTAATTATCATGCTAAAGCCAAAAAACTGATTTCGCACGGGTATCTAATACGCTATGAGTTTGTCGATAATTGGAATGGTATCAAACCTGCATTAGTTTTATATTTTGACAATGCTAACCCAATGCCGATAAGGGAGTATCGTTGGCATGAATATTTACCTCTGATTGGACTGGTTCCCGAAGATATAAATGACTTAGATTAATTGTTTAGTTTAACCAATCAGATTATAAATCACTATTGAATATTTCCAACATAAATAACCACTATTTACATTAATTATACAGTCATTGAGGGAAGATAATTGGGTATTATTAAAAACTTTTTCTAAATTGTTTTGATAGCTATTAAGCTATTATTGATTGTTATAATAATAAATTTGCCAATCTGATAGCTAAAGCGTAAAATGCCCATCCTATTTTGCTTAACCTATTGCCTTATAAGGTAATACTGACTTGAAATCAGAGGCATTTTTTAATGACAATGTTATATCCAAAACCAGAATTACTTTCACCAGCTGGTTCTCTTAAAAATATGCGTTACGCATTTGCTTATGGTGCTGATGCAGTTTATGCAGGGCAACCACGCTACAGTTTGCGAGTGCGCAATAATGAATTTAATCATGAAAATCTCGCTATTGGGATCAACGAAGCTCATGCTCAAGGTAAAAAGTTTTATGTGGTAGTTAATATTGCCCCTCATAATTCAAAATTAAAAACCTTTATTCGTGATTTAGAACCAATTGTTAATATGAAACCAGATGCGTTTATTATGTCTGATCCTGGTTTAATTATGTTGGTTCGTGAACATTTTCCGGAAATGGAAATTCATCTATCTGTACAATCAAATGCCGTTAATTGGGCAACAGTAAAATTCTGGCACAAGATGGGATTAACTCGGGTGGTGCTATCTCGAGAATTATCGCTGGATGAAATTAAAGAAATTCGTGAAAAAATACCAGAAATGGAGCTTGAAGTTTTTATTCATGGTGCGCTGTGTATGGCCTATTCAGGACGTTGCTTATTATCTGGTTATATTAATAAACGTGACTCAAATCAAGGTACTTGTACTAATGCTTGTCGTTGGGAATATAAAGTATCTGAGGGCAAAGAGGATGAAGTAGGGCAAATAGTCCATAAATGTGAGCCGATCCCTGTACAACAAGTTGAACCAACATTAGGTATTGGTACAACAACCAATCAGGTCTTTATGTTAGAAGAATCTGGTCGTCCTGGCGAATATATGCAAGCTTTTGAAGATGAACATGGTACTTATATCATGAATTCAAAAGATTTAAGAGCAGTTGAATTAGTCGAAGATCTGACAAAGATTGGCGTACATTCATTAAAAATTGAAGGTCGAACCAAATCGTTTTATTACTGTGCTCGAACTGCGCAAGTCTATCGTCAAGCTATTGATGCCGCCAGTGAAGGTAAACCATTTGATCCACGCCTGTTAGCTGAACTTGATTCTTTAGCTCATCGAGGATATACCGAAGGCTTTTTACGTCGCCATAAACATGAAGATATGCAAAACTATGTGCATAGTCATTCTGTATCTGATAGACAACAATTTGTTGGTGAGTTTAGTGGTCAACGTCTAAATGGCTTAGCTGAAATTATTGTTAAAAATAAATTTTCAGTAGGGGATAGTGTTGAAATGATGACCCCTAAAGGTAATATGACCTTTATTATTGAACGAATGGAAAATAAAAAAGGTCAACCGGTTCCGGCAGGACTTGGTGATGGTCACATTGTTTATATTCCAATCGCCAAAGATATTGATTTAAATTATGCGCTTTTAATGCGTAATTTTGATTAATCTATTTAACTTATATAACTAATAACTATATAACTAACTGTTCAGGTTTATGAACAGTTAGTTGTTATCACTACTGACGAATTAAATCTTCGCCATAACCAATCCATTTATACGTTGTTAACGCTTCAAGGCCCATTGGTCCTCTGGCATGTAATTTTTGCGTACTAACTGCAACTTCAGCTCCTAAACCGAATTGTGCACCATCGGTGAATCGGGTCGATGCATTAACATAAACTGCAGCAGCATCGACTAAGTTAACGAATTGTTCTGCATTTACAAGGCTACGCGTTAAAATGGCTTCTGAATGACCACTACCATATTCTCGAATATGTTCCACCGCCAATTCCAATGAATCAACAATGACAATATTCAGATCTTTGGAAAGCCACTCTTGTCTTAGTTCATCATCCTCAACGGCAAAAACATTTGCCACCCCAGCATTTAAAATTTTATAAGCATCGGGATCGGCATGAAATATCACTCGATTATCGGCCATGATTTGGCTAAGTTTTGGTAAAAAAGTATTGGCAATTTCAGTATGAACAAGTAATGTTTCAACGGTATTACAGGTACTTGGTCGCTGGGTTTTGGCATTAAGTATTATTGATAGCGCTTTATCAAAATCAGCACTTTCGTCGACAAAAATATGGCAAACACCAATACCACCAGTAATAACTGGTATGGTTGAATGTTCTCGACAAAGTTTGTGTAATGCTGCGCCACCGCGAGGAATAATCATATCAACATATTTATCGAGCTTGAGTAATTCAGTGATATATTTGCGATCAGGATTATCGATAGATTGAATTGCTGTTTCAGGTAAACCGACTTGTTTTAAAGCTTGCTGAATGATAGCTATAATAGCGGCATTGGTATTAACCGTCTCTTTACCTCCACGCAGTATAGCTGCATTGCCGGTTTTTAAGCAGAGAGCCGCAATATCAACAGTCACATTAGGACGAGCTTCATAGATAACACCAATCACACCTAACGGGACCCTGTGACGTTGTAACTTTAATCCGCTTGCTAATGTCGAACCATCAATAACTTGGCCAATTGGATCGGTTAAAGAAACAACATTTCGAACATCATTAGCAATAGATGATAATCGTTCGGAAGTTAATAACAGACGATCAAGTATTGCCTCGCTCAATCCTTGTTCTTTTGCCATAGCCATATCTTTCTGATTAGCATTAAGAATCTCATTAGCATTTAGTTCTAATAAATCGGCGATATGAATTAAAGCCTGATTTTTAATTTTTGTTGAGCATTGTGCTAATTGATATGAAGCAAGTTTGGCTGCTTTTCCCAATTGTTGTAACATCATCGTTATCTCTAAATTGTATTTTGAAAGTTTTAATTAATAAATATATTCTTCATTAAATTAAAAATTATTAATCTATAGAGTTTTATCTTTCAATACTATTTTTAAAATATCTAAAAGTTCTGTCTTAGAATTAGCTTCTAACACTTCTAAAGATATTTTTAAAATTGATTCTTTTCCATCCATCTCGTCGGTGTAGTTTATAAAAATTTTTTTCGGTTCATATTTTATCGATTTTATTAAATCAAATGGTACATTTATTTGGCTTTGTATCATAATTGGTCTGCATGTAATGAAGTTTTCACCTATTGTGACATATACCATAAAATATCTAACAATTAATACGATTATTGCAAATAAAAAAATAACAAAATTAAACCACAAATCAGGAGCAATGTGATAAAGAAATATTGCTGCAACAATCAAAACAATGATACGAAATATTACTAAACGACGAGCATAAATTATTTTTGGTGTTTGTAATTTCATTTTTTTTCTTTTATCCTTATATTTGTTATTTAATAATCATATCATTTCGATGTACGGCAACAGCTCCATATTCATAACCAATTATTTGGCTAATTTCTTGTGAATGATGTCCTGCTATTTGTCGTAATGCATCACTATTATAACGACTGACTCCTCGAGCTATTTGCTTACCAGATTTATCACAAATATTAATGACTTCACCTCGTGAAAAATCTTTTTCAACTGCGATAATGCCTTTTGGTAACAGCGAACTACCATTATTTAAAATGGCGTTAATCGCACCATCATCAAGTATCACTTTGCCTACGTTTGGTGCGCCATATAGCCAATGTTTGCGATGCTCCAAAGGTGTTTTTTGTGGTAAAAAACGGGTGCCAACCGATTGATTATTGACTGCATCAACAATCACATTGGCTTTATTTCCTGCAGCAATAATTACTTCTATACCTGCACTCCCAGCTACTTCGGCCGCTTGAATTTTGGTGCTCATGCCACCGGTTCCTAAACCTGAAACACTATCACCGGCGATGCTGCGCAACTCATCATTAATCTGAGTCACTTCTTTTATCAATTGAGCATTGCTATCGCTTCTTGGATCGGCAGTATATAAACCTTCAATATCGGTAAGTAATATCAATTTATCTGCTTCAGCTAAAATTGCGGCCAGTGCTGATAAATTATCGTTATCACCAACTTTAATTTCAGCAGTAGCGACAGCATCATTTTCATTAATCACTGGGACAATATTATTCTCTAGCATCGCTTTTAATGCATCTTGAGCATTTAAAAAGCGTTCACGATCTTCAAGATCTGCGCGAGTTAATAGCATTTGCCCAATATAAATTTTATATATCGAAAACAACTGCTCCCAAAGTTGGATTAATTTACTTTGACCAACTGAAGCAAGTAATTGTTTAGTGGCAACAGTATTGGGTAGGTTAGGATAGTTGAGGTATTCTCGACCAGCAGCAATGGCGCCCGAAGTCACAATAATAATTTTATGGCCCATTTGATGTAAATAAGAACATTGTCGAATCAGTTCTACTATTCTCGCTCGGTCTAACTGTTTAGTACCATCGGTTAAAACGCTAGTACCTAGCTTAACAACGACAGTTTGTTGTTTTTTATTCTTCATAGCAATACTCTTATTTAAATTAGCTATTACAAAATAGACTCCATCCATTTAACTGATTGAGTAAAAGCGTTTTGTAAACCTTTTTGTAATGGTGTTTTGGGGATTGTGACAATTTTGCTTTGTTTTGCTGATTGAATTAATTTCGCTTCACTCAAATTACTTAATTTATCATCTTCAAAGATAATATTCATAACTGGTACAGGACAAGAATGGGTTAATAATCCTTGATTCTTAAGAGAAAAATAATTCAATTCGGCTGCTAATTGTTGATTTGATACAGAAGTTAAACCTAAACGACTAGCTAGCATATCTTTGTAGCTATTAGGTAGATTTTGTTGCAATGCCTTATCAACAAATAGTTGGTGTACAAATGGAGTAAAATTAAATAACCCTTTAATTTTATTAGGCATTAAATAGGCAAGCCGTGTTGCAATATGTGAACCAAAGCGGAATCCAGCAACAATCACTCGATTGCTATCTACCCATGGAACCGATGATAGTTGTTCGATCACTGCTTGATGAATTTGGCTACTATTTTGACTCAATACAAAATTACGACTATATCCAACGGTAGGTAAATCGACAGTTAACATAGCAAAACCTTGTGGAGCTAAATACTCACTAAAATAACGATAGTAATCAATTTGTAAATTACCTAAACCATTGCAGACTAAAACAACAGGGCAAACTCCACTATTACTATTTTTTGGTAAATGCAAAATGGATTTAATCACCCGCTTTTCAACCTTAAATTCTAACTGTTTAGTTGAATATGGTGAATATTCAAGTGCCTTCATATATGATTGATAGGCACAGGTTTGGGCATACATCGCTAACTCATCATTTTTAAAATGAGGATAACTGGCAATGCTGGCGTATTCGCTGGCAATAAGATAATCCTGATGTAAGCTATTTTTGGATTCTTCAGTTAAACTAGATTGAGCTGCATTATCAGCTTTAGCTTGCCACATTGCAGCTTGATTTAAAAACTCATATATCCAGTTGCCAGATTGATAACCAATAACTGAATCCAACCATTTATCATTAGTATGGCGCTTAGTTGAGATGGCAATTCTTGATAAAACCGCTTCGATTTCTAACTTAGGTAGACCGCGCCAATACCATAAAAGAGGGTTAATAATTCGATACCATTTTGAATCAATTTCACCATCAAGAGGACTAATACTGCTGCCATTGCTGCTATCAAGACGATTGATTAGCGATGATGTTTCAGGGTAGTCATATTGTGGTTTGAATATCTTTTCAGAAAGGTTTTCCGTCATAACCATAGCAACCTAATTATATTGAATCATTATTTATTATCACAGATTGGTTTAACAAACATAACACCAGTATCCCATGGTTGTTCAATCCATGTATCTTGTGCGATATCGACAACATAATCATCAACTAGTGGTTTACCTGCGGGTTTAGCAAAAATTGTGACAAAGTGAGCCTTAGGATACATTTCACGGATGGTATGTGCTGTGCTACCAGTATCAACTAAATCGTCGACAACAATAAAACCTTCACCATCACCGTTTGCTTGTTTTAAAATTAATTTCTCACGTTGATGATCATGATCATAACTAGAAATACAAACTGTATCGACATAACGAATACTAAGTTCACGAGCTAGAATAGCTGCTGGTACTAAGCCACCACGGCTAACAGCGATGATGCCTTTCCATTGATTGGCGGGTAATAATCTCTCAGAAAGCTGACGACCATAAGCTTGTAGCATTTCCCAAGTGACATTGAATTTTTTCTTCTCAGCGATAAGTTCTGCTTTATGCTGTTTTTTTGCTTTGATTTCTTCTTCTGTTAAAGTTTGTTCTATTGACATGTGTAACCTGCAATTTTAATCGAATATACGAATTTAATAAATTAATATTAATGGGCTAAAAATAGATGTAAAATTGCACCTTATTATAGAGTGGTTAGATAAAAAAAACCACTTATTAATTCGTTACCCACCTAATATTGAGGATAAAATATGCTATCGACCTTAAATCCAAAATTTGTTTGGCAGATTTTTAATGATATTTGTAACATTCCCCATCCTTCACATCATGAACAAATGATAACTAAATATATAGTCGATTTTGCAACCACTCATCATATTGACTGTCAGCTAGATAAAGCCGGTAATGTTTTACTGCGTAAAGCTGCGTCTAAAGGTATGGAAGATTGTCCATCAATTGCTTTGCAAGCTCATATGGATATGGTTCCGCAAAAAAATGAAGGTACTCAACATGATTTTCTTGTTGATCCAATTCAAGCTTATGTTGATGGTGATTGGGTCAAAGCTAAAGGAACCACATTAGGTGCAGATAATGGCGTAGGTTTGGCATCAGCCTTGGCGGTATTGATTGATCCTTCAGTTGAACATGGCCCTCTTGAAGTATTAGTTACTACTTCGGAAGAGACGGGGATGCATGGCGCTTTCGGTCTACAACCTAATTGGTTGAAAAGTCATTATTTGATTAATACTGATTCTGAAGATGAAGGCGAAATATTTACTGGCTGTGCTGGAGGTGTTGATTTTACGACCAGTTTTGCCATCACATATGCGGTAATGCCAGAAATACATGATTGCTATATTCAACTCTCGCTAAAAGGTTTGAAAGGTGGTCATTCTGGTTGTGATATTCATCTTGGCCGTGGTAATGCAATAAAATTACTGGCAAGATTTTTAGCGGAATATGGACAAGATCTCTCATATCGATTAGCAGATATAAGAGGTGGTTCTTTACGTAATGCAATACCTCGAGAAGCATTTGCTGAATTAACCTTAAATAAACAAGATTTGCCAAAATTAGAACAGATTATTAACCAATATAAATCTATTTTACAAAATGAGTTTGGACAGGTTGAACCCAATATAGAATTAACCTTAAAAGAGATTAATAGTGATCATATTAAACGAGTCATCGCCGTTGAACAGCAAAGTAAAATTGTCAATTTATTAAACGTTGCGCCAAATGGTGTGGTGAGTATGAGTAGCCAAATTCATGGTGTTGTTGAAACATCTTTAAATCTGGGTATTGTAAGTATTAGCGATAATCAACTGAATGTTAATTTCTTAATTCGTTCTCAAGTTGATAGTGCGAAAGATGCAGTCGTTGCAACATTAATCTCGTTAAGCCAATTAGTGAATGCCAATTACGAAATTAGTGGTGGCTATTCGGGCTGGGAGCCTAATTTAAATTCCAGTCTTTTACAATTAGCTAAAGATAAATATCAAGAGATTTTCTCTAAACAAGCAAAAATTATGGTGATCCATGCTGGATTAGAATGTGGTCTATTTAAACAGTCTTATCCGGATATGGATATGATATCCATTGGCCCGACAATTGTTTCACCTCATTCACCTGATGAAAAAGTTAATATTCAAAGTGTTTATCGTTATTGGGAACTACTCATAGCAATCTTAAAATCTGCCAGTTATCTAAAATAATCATTAATCCTCCTCCTACAGATCTAATGTGTAGGAGGATGACATTTTCACCTCACTGCTAAAGTTTAAAATCGTGGCAGCAATTGTCTTTTTGAAAATAAATTCATAAAAAGTGAATAAAAATTCAACTTCCTCTTGTTTTGTTGTTTTAAATCGCCTACTATACTGCATAAAAATCTGAATGATAGATAAGGAAAGATATGTTAAAGGCAATAATTGTTGGGGCGAGTGGTTATGCAGGTGCAAAATTAGCTTACTATTTAACAAAACATCCAAATATTGAATTAGTCGCTTTAACGGTATCAGAAAATAGCCTTGATGCGGGCAAACTTATTTCTGATAGATTTTTATACCCGCAATTGAAAGGTGTTGTTGATTTACCTTTAATTGCCACGGCTGATTATTCTTCTCTGGTCAAAGATATTGATATTGTATTTTTAGCTACTGAACATTCTGTTAGTCACGATATCGCACCATTCTTTCTTGAAAATGGTTGTACAGTATTTGATTTATCGGGTGCGTTTCGAGTCAACTCTCCCTCGTTTTATACCCAATTTTATGGTTTTGAACATCAGCACCAACAGTGGTTAGATAAAGCTGTTTATGGTCTAGCTGAATGGAATTTTGATGCGATAAAAAATGCGCAATTAATCGCTGTACCAGGTTGTTATCCAACCGCATCGCAACTGCCACTAAAACCGTTAATTGAAGAAGATTTACTAGACAAAAGGCAATGGCCTGTCATCAATGCTGTGAGTGGCGTTAGTGGTGCAGGCCGTAAACCTTCTACAAATAATCTATTTTGTGAGGTTAGTTTACATGCTTATGGCATATTTACTCATCGTCATCAACCTGAAATTGCGACACATTTAGGGCAGGAAGTTATTTTTACTCCTCATTTAGGTTGTTTTAAAGATGGTATTCACGCCACTATCACCTGTCAGGTGAAAGAAGGGGTGAGTGAGGAAGATATTCTTACCGCTTTAAATAAATATTATGATGATAAGCCATTAGTAAGAGTTTACCAAAAACAGTGGCCAGCCCTAAAATCGGTAATTGGCTTACCTTATTGTGATATTGGTTTTGTGCTTAAAGACCAACATCTGATTTTAATCTCTGTAGAAGACAATTTATTAAAAGGTGCAGCTGCGCAAGCAGTACAATGTATGAATATTCGATTTGGTTTTGATGAAACAACAGCCTTATTATAAAGATAGATACTGATTTGTTAATAATGACAAGTTTATATCAGTGAACTTTTATTAGAGTGAATAGGAAATAAAAATGAAACCATTGATTATTAAGTTTGGCGGTGTATTACTCGATAATAAAGATGCATTAAGTAAATTATTTATTGTTATTAGCGAATACAAAAAAAATTTTAAACGTCCTTTAATTATTGTTCATGGTGGTGGTAGTGTGGTTGATTCATTAATGGATCGACTCTCCTTACCTGTCGTTCGACGTAATGGTTTACGCGTTACACCGGCAGATCAAATAGATGTCATTGTTGGTAGCCTTGCTGGTAGTGCGAATACCACAATTTTGTCAGAAGCTAAAAAATTACAAATAGCTAGTATTGGACTCTGCTTAGCCGATGGTGATAGCGTAAAAGTTAAGCAAATTTCTGAAGAGTTAGGTTATGTCGGTGAAGCTGAACAAGGCGATCCGGCCTTAATCAATTTACTCCTTAATAATGGTTATTTACCTATTGTTAGTTCAATTGGGATTACCGATGAAGGCAAGATGATGAATGTCAATGCCGATCACGCAGCTGTTGCCTTGGCAAAAACTTTAAATGCAGATTTAATTTTACTATCTGATGTATCTGGTGTTTTAGATGAAAACAAACAATTAATCGAATCGTTAACACAAGCTGAGGCAGATCATCTAATTGCTCAAGGAATTATTACCGATGGAATGATCGTGAAAGTGAATTCTGCATTTGAAGCGGCTAAAACATTAGGTCGACCAATAGATATCGCTAGCTGGAAAGAATCAGATAAACTCATTGAATTATTTAATGGAAAATCAGGCATAACGGGTACAAGAATTATTGCTTAAATATAAATCAGTCAGTATATTAAACAAGTATATTTATTGTTAGATATACTTGGCTTAGTGTTTAAAACATTTATTTTTTTCGTCAGTAAATTATGAAAGGGTATAACATGAAAAAAAGTGCAACAAAAAAAGTAGTTTTAGCCTATTCTGGTGGCTTAGATACATCAGCTATTATTCCTTGGTTGAAAGAGAATTATGGCGATTGTGAAGTTTACGCTTTAGTCGCCAATGTTGGACAAGATCCTAAAGAACTAAAAGATGTGGAAAAAAAGGCCAAAGCATCTGGCGCAGTAGCTTGTAAAGTTGTTGATTTACGCGAAGAGTTTGTTAAAGATTATGTTTACCCTGTTTTAAAAACTGGCGCATTATATGAAGGAACGTATTATCTTGGTACTTCAATGGCTCGCCCAATCATTGCTAAAGCTCAAGTAGAATATGCATTAGAAGTTGGCGCGGATACCCTTTGTCATGGTGCGACAGGTAAAGGTAATGACCAAGTCCGTTTTGAAACAACTTATACTGCTTTAGCGCCACAATTAAAAGTAATTGCGCCATGGCGTGAATGGGATTTACGTTCACGTGAAGCGTTAATTGATTATCTAAAAGTACGAAAAATTCCTACTACAGCAACAGTTGAAAAAATTTACAGTCGTGACGAAAATGCCTGGCATATTTCAACCGAAGGTGGGGTGTTAGAAAGCACTTGGAATCAAGCCAATGCTGATTGTTGGGCATGGACTGTATCGCCAGAAGATGCACCAGATAAAGCTGAATTTGTCACTATTGGTATTGAAAAAGGCGAAGTTGTTGCCGTTAATGGTAAAAAATTATCACCATATAACTGTGTAGCCACGCTGAATAAAATTGGTTCAAAACATGGTGTAGGTCGAGTAGATATTATTGAAAATCGTTTAGTCGGCATCAAATCTCGTGGTTGTTATGAAACCCCTGGTGGAACTATCATGATGACAGCGTTACGTGGTTTAGAACAACTGATCTTAGATCGTGATAGCTTCAAATGGCGCGAACAACTTGGTCTAGAAATGGCTTACGTTGTTTATGATGGTCGCTGGTTTGCACCATATCGCCGTTCTCTTCAAGCTGCTGCAGAAGTGTTAGCAGAAGATATGACTGGTGAAGTTGTAGTTAAACTTTATAAAGGTAATGCAACCGCAGTACAGAAGAAATCACCAAATAGCTTATATAGCGAAGAGTTTGCAACGTTTGGTGAAGATGAGGTTTACGATCACAGTCATGCCGGTGGCTTTATTCGTCTATTCTCTCTATCTTCACGCATCCGTGCTTTAAATGAAGGTAAGAAAAATCAGCCGACTAAAAAAGCTAAATCGGCAGCGAAAGAAACCACAAAATCAAAAAGTAAAACTAAAACTAAAAAGTAATTTTTAAGACTTTTTAATTAGATATAAAACCTAATATATACAGACTTTGGTCTGTATATATTTTTCGATAGTATCGTTATAGATAAACTTATCATTAAAATTATTAAAAAAACAATAAATTTTAATTATTTAGGACTGATTTGAAATAAAACATTTGAGGTGATTATGGCATTATGGGGTGGGCGTTTTAGCCAAGCAGCAGATCAACGATTTAAACACTTTAATGATTCTCTGCGCTTTGACTATCGGCTTGCAGAGCAAGATATCATTGGCTCAATTGCATGGTCTAAAGCATTGGTCACTGTCAACGTTTTATCTCATGATGAACAACAGCAGTTAGAACAAGCGTTAAATGAATTATTGAGTTCGGTACGACATGATCCGCAGCAGATCTTAAAAAGTGATGCTGAAGATATTCATAGTTGGGTAGAACAAAAACTAATAGAAAAAGTCGGTGATTTAGGTAAAAAACTTCATACAGGTCGCAGTCGTAATGATCAGTCAACAACTGATCTAAAATTATGGTGTAAAGATGAAATTGCTCATCTTATCTCTGCTATCAATCAATTACGTAAAACACTGGTGTTAACTGCAGAACAACATCAAGATGCGGTTATGCCTGGTTATACTCACTTACAACGTGCTCAGCCAATAACTTTTGCGCATTGGTGTTTAGCGTATTATGAAATGTTAACGCGTGATGAAAGTCGTTTGCAAGATACACTAAAACGCTTGGATGTTAGTCCTTTAGGTTGTGGTGCTTTAGCCGGTACAGCTTATCCTATGGATCGTGATATGTTAGCCAACTGGTTAGGTTTCGCAACTGCAACCAATAATAGCTTGGATACGGTGTCTGATAGGGATCATGTGCTTGAACTACTCAATAATGCATCAATCGGTATGGTTCATTTATCACGTTTTGCTGAAGATTTAATTATTTTTAATAGTGGTGAAGCGGACTTTGTTGAATTATCTGACCGTGTTACTTCAGGATCTTCATTAATGCCGCAGAAAAAAAATCCAGATGCATTAGAATTAATTCGCGGTAAAGCAGGGCGAGTGGTTGGCGCATTAACAGGAGCATTAGTCACATTTAAAGGATTACCTCTGGCATATAATAAAGATCTACAAGAAGATAAAGAGCACTTATTTGATGCACTTGACAGTTGGCAAGCGTGTTTAGATATGGCGGTATTAGTACTTGAAGATATAAAAATCAATTACCAAAATTGTCAAAATGCTGCTAAACAAGGTTATTCTAATGCGACAGAACTTGCTGATTATCTTGTGGCTAAAGGCATTCCATTTAGACAAGCGCACCATATTGTTGGTGAGGCGGTAGTAGGAGCGATTGCGAAACAAAAAGCATTAGAAGAGCTAACTATAGATGAATTAAAACAATACAGCCAAGTCATTGAGGATGATGTTTATCCTATATTATCTTTAGAATCTTGCTTAGCGAAACGATCTGCAAAAGGTGGCGTATCACCGCAACAAGTAAAATTCGCCATCGAAAATGCTAAACAGCAACTAGCTCTCTAAATTTCATTTTCTTTGCGACAAATGCCGACTATTGTCGGTATTTTTATGCTTCAAAAAACCCGTTCCTCAAAATTTTTTGATAAAAATCTGATTGTATATTGGTTCATAGAGTGTAAAAATAGATTTTCTATTTTTTGATGGATGAAAGTGAATTGCAATGAGTAAAAGTTATAATTTTAGTGCAGGCCCAGCCAAACTACCGGCGGATGTTTTAAAGCAAGTACAAGCTGAATTATTAAATTGGCAAAACACTGGTGCATCGGTGATGGAACTAAGTCATCGAGGTAAAGAATTTGATGCATGTGCGATTGAAGCAACTAACGATCTTCGTGATCTTTTAAATGTACCAGAAAATTATAAAATCTTATTTTGCCAAGGTGGAGCTAGAGCTCAGTTTGCTGCTGTACCATTAAATATTTTAGCTAATAATACTCACGCTGATTACATCAATAGTGGCTATTGGAGTCAGTGTGCAGCGAAAGAAGCGACAAAATATTGTAATGTAATTGAGCAAAATGTCGTTATCAAAAATGCAGGAATAACCTCGATCAAACCCATGTCTGAATGGCAATTAAGCAATAACAGCGCTTATGTTCATTATTGTCCCAATGAAACCATCGATGGAGTTGAAATATTTGAACAACCTGACTTTGCCGATAAAACTGTCGTAGCAGATTTATCTTCTTGTATTTTATCACAACCTATCGATGTTAAGCGTTACGGTATTATTTATGCTGGTGCACAGAAAAATATCGGCCCATCAGGAATTACTATTGTCATTGTTCGTGAAGATCTGATTGGTTATGCGCAAAAAGTGTTACCTTCGGTACTTGATTACAAAATATTATTAGATCATGATTCAATGTTTAATACTCCACCAACTTTTGCCTGGTATATGTCAGGTTTAGTTTTCAAATGGATTAAGAGTTTAGGTGGATTAAGTGCGATGCAACAACGAAATCAAGCAAAAGCACAATTACTTTATCAATTTATTGATCAGTCTGATTTTTACCGTAATACCGTAGCGGTAGAGAATCGTTCCATTATGAATGTAACTTTTTTATCACCAAATGAAGAACTAGATAAGAAGTTTGTCAGTGAGGCTACTCAAGCGAATATTATTGGCATTAAAGGTCACCGAATTGCAGGCGGAATGCGCGCATCAATTTACAATGCAATGGAAATTGAAGGTGTCAAATACCTTATTGAATTTATGCAACAGTTTGAAAAGCAAAATGGCTAATTATTTTGGTAAATTTTACTAAAAAGGGATATCAATATATCCCTTTTTTTATTTGCTGATTAGCTATTTACAGCTGAAAACTTCCCCAACCATAATCGCGTCTGTTGGAGCAATCTCGGAAACATATTGTAAAGAAGCATCTTGTGCATTATAAATTACGTTACCACCCATAGCTGCAGCCTTATTCATTAAATCAGTTGCTGCATCACGGATTAATTCGCTATGCGTTTTTAAACCAGAAAAGAAGGTATTGCGACGACCTTCAGCTTTACCAATAAATTGACAGGTTTCTGCTGGTTTCGTATCAATAAATTGAACTTGGCGGCCGGCCGAGGTAGCTTGATAATCTGAACTACTACAGCCATTTAAAAATAATGTCATTGACAGTGCAGCACTAATAAAAAGAGTTTTTTTGATAGACATAATATTCCCTCAACCAATAAACGAATATGAGTAATGATAATTTAAAATATTGTATCAGGATAATTGATTAAAAAATATCGCTTATTGTAAACGATGGTATTATGATAAATATCAGCTCAATAATTAACCGAATCAACCTATTTAGTTAATTAATTGTAGCAAATTAATTTTAACTCTATTATAATCGCAACCCTACTAAGTCAGTAGCACATCAAAACATGGCCCCTTAGCTCAGTTGGTCAGAGCAGTCGACTCATAATCGATTGGTCACTGGTTCAAGTCCAGTAGGGGCCACCATTTTCTAAATTGATATAAACTATTCACAAAATTATTCCTTTATTTTAAAGACTTATATCTTGCTAAAAATGCAAAAATAATCACTATCGACGATATCAAGGGCAGATTTACCAAATCAACTGCTGCGATTAATTTTGCTTCTTCTAGTGCGTCTTCAGGTATAAAAACATTGGTTCATGAATAACTGCCTCACATAGAGGTTTTTTATTACTTAATTTGGAAGAGCAGATGTATGTTTACTCCACATGTGAAATATATCGTTGAACATCGTCATTCCTATTGGTTAATCTTTAAAATTAACTCTACTAAGCCTGACCAATTAAAAAAATTGGGCTTTTTTATTATTAAAATACGTTATCTGCTTCGTATTGATTCATAACAGTTTTTTAATAACATTTTTTATCTATTGATTTATATTGATATTTTTTCTTGTTAGTAACGTTTAAACTCTGTTTTAGATTGACAAAACAATAAAATGGCTGTGTATTCACACAGTAATTTAACTAAAAGGGAAAAACACATGACTAAAGTTGTAGAGATGGGACAGATGATTTTATAAATGGCAAAACACCGTAATTTAGAACAGATAACTTATTGTGACAGGTGATTTTTCGAATACTACTACGCCTGTAAGTATTGTGAATGGGAGAATTACTGGTGTAGATGGATTTGCGTCAGAGTGGTTTCGCAATTCTGACTTTTATCGTAGATATTCACCACCAATTATTCCACCAAAGAAAGTTACCTCACCAAAGAGAATTTTACCTAAAAATAGCTTAGACGGGAGCGGGATTTATCAAATCGAAGTAAATAAGCAATTTATTGATGTTACTGTAGATAGTAATGGAAGGTCATCAGTCAATAACAAAAATGTTGATGAAAAAGTAAAAGTGGAAGCTCAAAAAGAAGCTGAAAAAATATTTAAAGATAATTTCGCCATAATCAATAATGAACATCTTGATGAACAACTAAAAAAGGACAAGCTAGAATACGAAAAAAATAGACTTGAACACAATGCATCCTCAGCAACCAAAATACCTTCTGATTATAAAAGAATTGCTTTGGTAAACTTTGTAAATAAAGATGGTGATTTTGTTTCTGTAGTTAAAGATCTCGATAAAGGTGATTCATATCGTGATTTTAGGCAAGATACTTCTTCAAAATTTTCTGATTATTATCTAGGCGCCAACGTCGTTAGTCAGGTTGCTAATCGTCCTATGATATAAATGATCTGAAGAATGAGTTTCTGAAGGCTACTACAAGTGGTAATTGGAGACCATTCTTTGTAAAAGCGGAAACTATATTCGTTGGTTATGCAGCAGTAACGATTGTTGCCTATATTTTTGCAATTATGACCGGCTCCTATATAGGTATTATTGGGTCTGTTTTTCTTCTAGCAACAGTTGGCGCACTAATTGATGACGACTTAATGGAAAAAATTAATAAATTAATCGGTATATAGTTAAATCTAATAATTGAGCTACCAATTTATTTGGTGGCTTGTTTTATGAAATACCAATATATAATAAAAAACAGAGTGAATGGTATCGCAAAAATAAAATAGAAAAAGTAACAAAGTGCATATAAGCGATATTTAGCTATATTTGATTTTAAAAATATCTCAGTTTTAAATATTCTTAGAAAGTATTTTAAAAAGATATTTTCGACTGTAAACTTAGCAAAAGGGAATAATAAAGTATTAACAATAAAGAAAGCCAAATCTAGATAATGATTACGAATATCTTTCCATAATATAAAAATATCAATAACTAAAATAGTTATGCTCCATAACATATTATTTCTATAATACTTTTTATCCATATATACACCTGAATTCAAATACAAAGAACATATTATTTAAAATTATCATCAAAATTTAAGTAAGTCGATTTCATTTTCAAATTATATATAGATGTTATTACCTTCTCGGCTTACTCAATCAAATCAAGCGACAATAGGATACATACATATGATACTTACACATAAGAGCTGTGAGCCGCTTTTCTGTTAATTATCAATCTTATTCGAGGTTACATCATGAAGATAAAACCTATACAAAATAACGACCCAAGTAGTTGGATGTACTGGCTTATTACTTTAGACATGGCTACGCTTGGCTCGATAGCAAAAACAGTATTTGATATTATTAATAAAAAAATTTGTTGGTTTAAAAATAGCATTATGTCAACTGATTATGTCAATGTTTGCAGGTGCATTAACGATTTTATTGTCTATTTCGCTTCAATTTGGAGCTGAATTTATTGGATGTATGGCTGACTCCGCTGGTTGGCTTGGCGCTGAAATGATTAAAGTCATAGTGGATAGAATGAAAAAATATGGGGGACAATGAATGTTAGCAAAAAAGGCAGAGATTTAATTAAGTGTAACGGGATATATTTATACGAAAGTTTTTATTAAAAATCAATAAATTATGATTTATCTTCAAGGTTTTCGTCATTAAATACTAAGAATTGTTCAGCTACAAAGATAAGTAATTCTCTATCTATTTTTGTATTTGAATACATAATTAATCTCCGAGGCATTAATGAGAATATACTCATAGGGTATATTTCCTATGGGTAACTATTTATATTTTATTAATTAGAGCTTTTAATTTCCATTAGCACATCATCATTATCAATGATTTCACTATCAACATTTAATACTGCTTCTGCATAAAAATCAAAAATGCATCACTTCCTATTTTTTTTAGCAGTTCCCAAAAAACAGATCAAAATACACTGGTCACGATCTCCTGTAGATAAAATCTCTTAATAAGATGAATTAAAACGACTAACAACTTGACGATAAAAATTACCTGGACTATTACGACATTGCCATTGTTCTCTTAACCAATTCTCCATAGAGCATAGATAGATATTAAATACAATGCCGTCAGCATAAGAATAAGCATTAAAAAAATCATATTGTTGAATATTAGCCAAAATATCTTCATCAATTTTTTCAATATCGTCTAGAAGATATATTAAACGCCGATTATTTGGAACATTAGCTTTGGGAATAAGCGATTAAAACTCTTCAACCAGTGGGCATATAAATTCAAGCACTTCCGATGTGTTATAGTCCACATACCTATCTTGATGCCAACCAATATTTTCTGGCTAATCATCTATATATTTTAAATTACTTTTTAGATGTTCAAACAGTTCAATGAACAGCTAACGTGCTTTTGTATTTCTCGAATTAAATTCAATAAACTGTTTTGCGACGAAAATTAAGATTTCATTGTCAACACTAGTTTTAGTGAACATAGTGTTCTCCTATATAAATTAAGAAAGGAGAACTATTCCCAATGGATAATATTGGTAGTTGGTAAACTTTAAGTATTTATATCCATCCACGTTCGGCAAATGAAACATATATACTTTTTCTAATGACAAAATGGTTCAACACTTTCATTTCAAACATCTCTGCTGCTTGATTTAACTCTCTAGTCATGTTTCGATTAGCATTACTTGGTTCAAGTTCCACAGAAGGATGGTTATGAGTGAAATTAGGCCTACAGCATTAAATAACAAATCTTGACGAATTACATCTCTTGTACAAACTGATACAACAAACCTAATGAAAAGTCCTGTTAGAAACGTGATATTGTTGAAAGATTTACTTGGGCATACATCAATTTCAACCTCATTGGAATATATTGAAACCAATTGTGAACAACTACGATCATGTTTAGATGAGCATTTTGTTGATAACCATTATAAATATTTGGATGTTACCTAAATATTTTACAATTTATTTAAAAACATCATTGAAATTATTGACAGTATAATTCAATAATCTATATTACTATCAGAATCAATCCATCTTTGAATGATTTATATAAACTATAAATAGTCGACTCATAATCGATTTGCTACTGATTCAAGTCTAGTAGTGGCCACCATTTTCTAAATTGATATTAAACTATTCACAAAATTATTACTTTATTTTAAAAACTAATATCCTGCTAAAAATGAAAAAGTTATAATTATTACACTGATGAGCAAGGTAGATATAACAAATCAATTATAGTTATATTGCTCTCTTTAATTGTATCAACACTGCTTAAATA
>NZ_NASN01000043.1:0-21296 GCF_002142015.1 Gilliamella sp. A7 | reverse complement strand
TTTTATTATCTTTATATTTGATATTTATTGGTCATAATTCTACCGAGTCAACATTTTCAGCTTATCTAATTGCCTATCTAACATTGCTGTAGTCATTAATAGATTAAAATGATGGAATTATTCAACCTAACATATCGCAATATCAAGCTTATAAGCACAAAATTTTCAGTAAATAGCACTAAAATATTTCATATATAAATCAATTGATTAAGTAAAAAAATCGATGAAATTAGCAAAAAAAAGACCTGATTCGGTTATTTTTACCCAATATGGGGAGTCGTTTCCTAGCAAAACATTTACATTATAAATGATAATCATTCTTAATTAAATATATTAATGATGCTATTAAGTAGCACATTCAATAGTCATTTATTAATTTACCAAAAGTATTCCCTATTGATTATGTAGGTTATGGCTGAATTTAGGAAAATAAAATGAGATACAAATTAGTTTTTACCAATAAAATAACTAATAAAGCTTTAGTTTGTTCTAACAAAAGCATTATTGGTTCACCGTGGTTAATGGCCGGTATTTTATGTTTATCGTTTAACGCAATGGCTGATACAGTTGAAGAAAAAGGCGATAGTAATCAAGTAGAACAATTAATAGTTACTGCTAGGCATGTGAAAGAGTCAGCCAAGGATATTCCATTTACGATCAATATTATTGACGATAAAAAACTGGTTGACCGACGGGAAACGACTTTAGAAAAAGCTTTAAATGATACTGTCGGTGTACAAGTAATTAGTAATATGGGAGCGGCAAAATCGATACGGATGCGTGGTGTCGGTTCTGTATTACCTATGAGTGGAGATGACAGCTCGGTTAGTATTAACGTGGATGGGATGCCACAATCAAAAAGTAATACGACCTTAAATTTACTTGATGTTCAGCGTGTCGAAGTATTAAAAGGCCCTCAAGGTACATTATTTGGTCGAAATAGTGAAGCAGGTGCAATCAATGTTATTTCGAAAAAACCAACTCGTCATTTTGAATCAGCTTTTAGAACCGAATTTGGACAAAATAATCAAATATTAACCGAAGGCGTCATTAGTGGTCCTTTAACCGATCAGTTAAGTGCTCGTTTTGCTGTCCGTTATGATGAAGCAGATAGTATTCTAGAAAATGTTAATGACCATAAACCGGTGAGTATCCTTAGAAATAAAATCGCTAGAGGCACATTGTTATGGGAAGCTTCAGAACTCACTTCTATCTCATTTATTACCGAAATAGAAGATGCTATGGGTATGGATGATATGTATATGATGCGACCTTACGGACATCATCCTAAGATTAACATTCCAAATAGCAGTGACAAAAATGACAAAAATATTTACCGTTTCAATTTAAAAGTAGAACATGAGTTAGATAATAGCTTATTGAGTTCTATTACCGGTTATTCGTATAGTAAAAATGATAGAAGATCACCAATTTATGAAGGTAAGTTGTACCACCATTTAAGTGGTAAGACTCCACCATCTAATTGGTCTTATTTAACTAAAGAAAATCTTTTCACTCAAGAATTTAGAATTTCATCTAAACCTGAAGCACCAATATTTTGGGTTGCTGGTATTAATTACTATACCAATGACCGTCATCGAAATACTTATGATGTTATGGATGTGTTTTATCCAAGTAATGCACTAAATGCAAACATTAGAAGGCAATTTGAAACAGATAATGTCGGTGTGTTTGGTGAAGTCACCTATCCTGTTACAGAAAAACTCAAATTAACAGCCGGTATTCGTCAATCTTACGAAAAGAAGAATTATCATGCAAAATGGTTAGCTAACTCAATTTATTCTGAAAATAATAAAGGTAAATCAACATTAGCTTTTGATAAACAAAAAATAACTGATAACTTTACCACTGGCCGACTAGGTTTGAACTTTTTACTTAATGATTATGCGACCCTATATGGTCTATACTCACGAGGATATAAAACAGGTGGTTTCAATGATGAAGGTACAGATTTCGCTACTGCCGGTCGTTCGGATCAAGCCTATAAATCAGCGTATGTAAACGCTTATGAAATAGGATTAAAAGCTGAAAATAATACGGTAGGATTAAACACAGCAGTATTTTATAACGATACAAAACGTGAACATTTAATGGCTTATAATCCAGCAACGTTTGTCTCTGTGGTTGAAAATTATGATATTCGAAGTTATGGTGTAGAACTTGATGGTTTTTGGAAAGCCCCTGGGAACTTAGACTTTACGGGAGGCATAGGTTACACTAATGCAAAAATAGTCGGTACTCCTAACAAAAGTTTAGCTCATGTAAAAAAACATAACCAAGTACCGGATACATCTCATTGGAACGCAAACTTAACCATTCTACACTCTATACCACTTAATTTAGCTTCAGGAATATCATTGGAAACACAAATAACTGATCGTTATATTGGTTCTCGCCAAGCTGATGTACAAAATAAATTTGGCTTAAAAGCTTATAACAAACTTGATGCTCGAATTGCCGTTAAAACAGAAAATGCTGAATTTTATGTATGGGGCGACAATCTACTAAATAAATCCTATGATTTATGGGGATATCATATTCCGGCTCTGTCTCATGATGGTCCAGATGCAACAATTGGTTCGCCAGGTAGAGGCCGAACTTTAGGAGTTGGTTTTATTTATAACTATTAACAATACTTAATTTTAAAGGGGTACACTTTAAATCAGTTAAATAATAGCTTAACCATGCCGTCATTATTCGAGAAACTTAGACGAATACTGGCGGCGTATCTCTTTAGGTAATACCCCAAACTGTTTTCTAAATGCTGTACTAAAATGACTAATATTACTATAACCCATCATAATTGCCGTTTCAGTAACACTATATTCAGTTAATAACTGTTTAGCTTTATGCATCCTTTCTGTTAAAAAATAAGCATAAATACTTTTCCCAAAAATCTGCTTGAAACCTTTTTTTAACTTACTCTGATTGAGACCTGTTTGTTTAGCTAAACAATTGATAGTAGGAGGACAGGTTAAATCACTTATTAAACAATTACGAGCATGGTTAAGTTGTTGATATTCCCATTGGGTAAATTCATGTTTAGTAGATTGTTGTTCAAAAGACTTAAAATACCAATTTAAGTACTTTAAAACATGAGCATATAGCAATAGACGATTGGTGATTTTACAATCAGTGTTTTGCATTAAATAAAATAGTTGTCGAGCACAAGATAATACATTTTTGTTTTGTTGTATCTGATAATGCTGCAAAAAAAAATTAACTTTTTCATTTAAACAAGAGAATTGAAAATCCATATCTCCAATCAAAACATCCAGTAATTCGGGCATTATCATAACCTCAATATTGCAAAAATCTTTGGAATGTTGTAAATGAAAAATCTCACCATCGGCAAAACCAAAGGTTAAATCTCCTTTTTTACTAACAAATTTTCTATCTTTAATCTGTATACTCAATTTACCTTGTAACTGACAATTGAAACATAAGCAATTTTCACTACTCGAAAAGGTTTTACGAACATCCACTGCATTTAAATCTGCAGCACTATTAATGCATACAGCCAAGCCAGGCTGTAACTCAATATATGAAAGACCTTTACCGCTATAATTTAGACTTTTATTAGTTAGTTGATTATCAAAATACATACATCCTCCAAACAATGCAAACGATAACAAATATCATTTGCATTTACAACATAATAAAGCTACTATTCGTAAGTCGTAATGCTTAGGAGTATCGCATTTGTAATAAGATAATTTTATTATATATACGTATAAAAAATTTTATGGATAATAAAACCATTTCATATCATAAGCAGAAAAGTTATTTTTTATTTATTATTGCGCAACTCTATATCATACAAGGTATCCCTGTCGGATTAGCTTTTGACGCCTACCCTATCTTATTACGTAATTCAGGTGTTTCGTTTTTATATGGGCGCCGTTAGTCGAAAATCATTGGATAACTAAAATAGGCTATCGAAAAAGCTGGTTACTACCAATGCAATGTCTATTAGCAATTTTGATAACCATTATTGCTTTCACCCCTTTTACATCAGAAACCACTACTTATCTTCTTCTGGTTATCATTTTATCTTGTATCGTTTCTGCAACACTTGATATTGCAACTGACGGACTAGCAGCTGATTTATCGCAAAACAACACTATTAGCCAGATAAATAGTATTCAAGTAATGGGCAATATTACTGGTATGCTTATCGGCGGGGCTGGAGTAACAGTTTGTTATGATTATTTAGGAAAAACCTATAGTATCTTACTGTTAGTTGTGATTATTTTTGTATCAATTATACAACTCACTATATGGACAGAGCCTAATTTAGGCCATAATTCACGATCCAATTCACGAGCAAGAATCCACAATTTTTTTAAACGAAAAAATGCTTACAATATGCTATTGCTTGCGATAATGATACCTTTTGCTGGTTCGGTAATTTTGACTACAACTAAATTTATTTTACTGGATCATGAATTCTCTGTGAGTGATGTTGGTATTTATACCGGTATTGGTGGTTATTTAACTATGCTTTTAGGTTGTGCCATTGCTGCCTATTTACTAAAAACTAAACACCCTTATCAAACGCTAAAACTTGGTTTCGCTCTACTCTTTTTTCTAATTCTGTTTTGGTGTTTACTTTACAATATCCCTGATTATATTAATCCTATTACGACTACCATTATGATGACTATTTTAGGTATTAGTATTGGAACGATTAATGTTAGTATTTACACCATTACAATGATTTTTGCCAAACAAGGAATGCAAACCGCTACAGATTATGCTATTTTTCAAAGTAGTTTATTATTCTCAGAAATAATCGGTTCCTCAATTTCAATGACAATCGCTGAATACTTTAATTATCTCATTGCCTTTTTATTGGCGCTAATAAGTATTATTGTTATTAACTTAATGATTAGAAATAAATAATAATTTGTAATTTTTCAATATTTTGTATAACCCTTTTGAGCATAACAATACGTTTTAGTCTATTAATACATAACTATTGATTATTGTTTGTCTAATGATAAAAATGTATTACAACTTACTCTAATAATTTCAAACCAACAATAGATAACAAATTGATTTAATTTCAATTTTAGTTCATCATATTCCTTAGTTTTATTTAATGTTAATGAGGCGAACAGGATTGTAACAGAAGTTTATGATTCGATTTCAGAACAAGATTGGGGGTTAAGTAATTCAAACGATAAGGTAAAATCAGTCATTTGACTAAAAGAAATCCAAACCATAAAAAGGATACTAAGACAGTTAGAGCAAAATATTTTGTTAAAAGCACAAAAAACAATATTAATGCCCAACAACCCACAAAGCCCAATTAAAAATCTTTGGGCTTAATTATTTTTAGTACCGTAGTTTAATAATAGATCAAATGTTATAAAAAAGATTATCGTAATACTAATATAAGTAATTACTTTTCACACAGAGAAAATCAGATACACCGCAATTACAACGTAATTTTAGCTTCAATTATCAGGCCTAACTTTATTAATAATTGATTACTGCCAAAATTGAGCGAGTTGCAAAGGAATAACTTGTATATTGCCAACTATTGGATATAAAGAAGCCAAAGACAACCTATAATCATTGCCAAAGCTTTGACTATAAACGAACCAGCGTGTGTGGTTAATTTCAACGATCTCATCATTACAAAAAGGGAATGGTAACTCAAACGAAGATGGTGAAAGATAAAACCCCTGCCCTTGAGCTTTCATAATTGCTTCTTTTAAAGTCCATAATTGAAAGAAATCAAAATGTGGATTATCAAGTGCAATTTGATACTCATTTTCAGTCATAACATTCTGGTAGTCAATAATGTTAATTGGCGTAATATATTCAATATCAATGCCAATTTCGCCATTAGTACTATATACACAAGCAACCCAATCATGAGCATGTGAAATATTGAAATGTCCTTGCATCGAATGAATAAATGGTTTTCGATAAGGACCGTAATCAATGAGGGGTAAACTGGATTGTTGAAATTTTTCATGACGCTGCAAAGAATAAAGCAACAGCATTTTGCCAACTAAATTGCGACATTTATCTCGATCAAATCTGAATTTCTCGATATCTAACTGTGCAGAGTGGCTAAGTATTTTTTTTTGATCTTTTAAAACAGACCACGACAGATTATTGATATTCGCTAAATAAATAAAGTTCATTATCTTTACCTAAAAAGCATCCCCTTAAAATAAAATTTTTTAAGGGGATAATTAACATTAAGGTTATAAAATCTCAGCTAAGATCTCTTGTTCATGAGATAAAATTGTGTAGTGACCACAATCTAACTTAACCAATTTTAATTGAGAATTATCTTGTAAATAGGTATCAATATTATTTAATACATATTTTTCAGCTATATCTCCACCTTGTTCAATCTGTGTAGCTTTAAACAACACTACTTGAGTCTGTTTCAATTGAGCTGATAACGGCTGTACAACGAGCTTGTTATCAATTTTTGCAAAATTCTCAATTTCACCGCGTACATGTGCAGGTATATTTAATCGATCCATAGCACGAGTAATGTTAACTGGATGCTTATATTGATCTAAATCCCGCTCTTTTAATAGCCAAGAATCCAATAGATAAACTTCAATATTTTCGATTCCTTGCTGTTCAAGTAGTACTGCGATTTGTAACGCAATGTTGCCACCTAAAGACCAACCAAATAATTTTATTGGCTGATCTTTTGTTGCAACTATACTGATATGATCCAGATAATATTGCGCTAATACATTGAGATCCTCAATAGGTTTGTCATGATATAAATTGTAAGAATCTACACCAAAACAGCTGTATTTTGAGGATAACTTATTCGCTAATGATTGATAAACATCACAACCGCTCAATCCAGGGTGGATCATGAAAATTTGTGGTTTTTCATGATTAGTTCTTAATTCCACAATAGGATTAAACTGCTGTTGAGTCGTTGAGATTTTTTTCGCTAACTCACGAATCGTATTGACGCTTAAAATATCAACTAAACGCATTTTAACTTTAAACGCATCATTAATTCGGTTATTAAGCATCATAGCTAAGATACTATTACCACCTAATCGGAAGAAACTATCTTGCATACTAATTTCTTCAGCAGGAATTTTAAGGATATTAGCAACGACTTCACATAATGTTCTTTCAGCATCATTTTCTGGCGCGACATACTCAACCTTATCGGTAAGCTCTGGTTTTGGTAGCGCTCGACGGTTTAACTTACCATTTGAGGTAATTGGTAATTCAGTTAAATATATAAATGCTGACGGAATCATATATCCTGGTAAAGTTTCACTTAAATGAGCTTGTAATAATTGGCTATCAATCTCCTCATTAGCAAGATAATAAGCAACCAAATATTTGCTGCCCGAAGCCTGTTCATAAGCGATAACGATACTATGTTTGATTCCATCATATTGGGTTAATCGAGCTTCAATTTCACCAAGTTCAATTCTGAATCCACGAATTTTAACTTGGAAGTCATTACGACCTAAATACTCAATATTACCATCAACTAAAGAACGAACAAGATCGCCAGTTTTATAAATTCGACCATTGTAATCTTGCGCTTTTTCTGCTTCTGTTTGGAACGGATTAGCAATAAAACGTTCATTCGATAATGGAATATTATTTAGATAACCTCTAGCAACATTATCACCACCTACATACAACTCACCTATTCCGCCAATAGGTACTGGTTGTAATAATTCATTAAGAACATAAGCTGAAGTATTAGCAACAGGTTTACCAATTAATACTTGTGAAATATTCGGATTATTACAATCATAATAAAGTACATCAATGGTTGCTTCTGTTGGTCCATAAAGATTGTGTATCTCACAGTTTGGCATCAACACTTGACATTTTTTCACTTCATAAAGGTTAAGTGCTTCACCACTACAGAACAGATATTTTAATCCCTGAACTTTTGGAACCAAATTAGGTTGTGCTTCTAATGTTTCCACAAATGCAACTAACATAGATGGTACAAAATGTAATACGGTGATTTGTTCAGCTTCAATCAACTCTGCAAGATAGACATTATCTTTATAAAGTTCTGAATGAGCAAAGACAATACAAGCACCATACCAATTCGCCCAAAATAGCTCCCACACCGAGACATCAAAGGTATAATTCGTTTTTTGTAAAATATGATCCTTTTCAGTAATCGGATATTCGTTATTCATCCAAATAATACGGTTAACCGCGCCTTGATGTTCTAACATTACACCTTTTGGCATACCGGTCGTACCACTGGTATAAATCACATAAGCTAAGTTTTTAGGCTGAGCTAATGGTGTTGGGTTAGTTGTTGGATATTTAGTTAAGCAATCAATAGTTTGTGAGGATTGCAAGTTCAATGCAACTTGATCCTTAGAAACTAACGAATTGATTTTTTCATAACTTAAGTTAGTAGTTAATACAACCTTAGCTTTCGTATCTTCGATCATATAACTGAGACGATCTTCTGGCATATTAGGATCCATTGGTACATAAGCCCCTCCTGCCTTCAAGATAGCTAAGATACTTACTAACATATATTTACAACGTTCAAGACAGATTGCCACCAAATCATCAGGTTGAATATCAAAGTTTTCACGCAAATAATGTGCTAATTGATTAGCTTGTTCATTAAGCTCTCGATAGGTCAAACGATCATTTTCATAAACTAAAGCTAGATTATTTGGTGTTTTTAATACTTGTCTTTCAAACAATTGATGCATTGTCACATCTGTCGGATAATCGCAACGCGTCTTATTCCAATCAAAGATCACTTTTTGATAAGTTGAGTTATCAATTAAACGTAAGTCTGACAGAACTTGTTGCTGTTGATACATCTTTGTAAATTGCTGCAAGATAGATTCATAAATAGTGATATAGTGTTCAATAGTCTGCGGCTTATAAAGTTTAGTCGCATAATTGAATAATCCTGTTATCGCAGGTTTAGAATCATCAAGCATCACGGTCATATCAAATTTAGCAGCTTGATAACTTGCATTGTCATTATAATAACGTTGCAATAAATTATCCTCTTTCCCATCTTCACCAAATGACTGTACGCCAAACATTACTTGGAAAATAGGATGTCGCGAAGTATCTTTTTCAATAGATAACGCATCCACTAAGCGCTCAAATGGTAGATCTTGATATTGTTGAGCTTGTGTAATTAATTCACTAGTCTGCAAAATGAACATTTTTAGGCTGTCGCTTGGTTCAATACATTTTCTTAATGCTAATGTATTAACAAAGAAGCCAATGGTATTTTCTGTACCCTGATAATTTCTTCCTGCAATTGGTGAACCAATGACAATATCTTTTTGATTACTAAATGAACTAAGTAATAAATAGAAACCACTGAGTAGCACAGAATAAACACTAACATTGAGTTCTTTTGCCAATGAACGTATTTGTTGGCTGACATCATTATCAAGCTCAAACATAACATTTTGACCTGTATAATCAATTTGTTGTGGACGAACGTAGTCTGTCGGCAAATTAAGCGGTTCAAAATCAGCTAGTTGATTTCGCCAGAACTGCAATTGCTGATTCAAAATATCACCTTGCAAATACTGCCGTTGCCATAAAGCAAAGTCTTTATATTGCACTTCGACAGGTGGTAAGTTAAGTGTTACCGTTTGATTACTATCACCTAAAGATAAAACCTCATAGTATTGATATAACTGTCTGAACTCATTAATGAACAGATCAATTGACCAACCATCAAATGCAATATGGTGGATCACAATACTCATATAATACTCTTGAGCTAATTGATAGCGACAAATCGAAATCGGTAACTCATGAGATAACATTATTACTTTGTATATATGATTATGAATCGCTTTATCTAATTCAGCTTGGCTATCACAATAATGATTTTCGATTACCAACGGTTGCTGTTGCAAACTTATTACTTGTTGGTAGGCAATACCATCTGCTGTATTTTTAATTAATGAACGCAATACTTCATGGCGCTGAACAATTTCTTGTAAAGCTTGCTCAACAAACGAGATATTAGTCTCTGGCAGAAGTTTAAATACTAGTGGTATATTGTATGCGTTGCTACCTCCTTCATAACAATCAATGAACCATAAGCGTTCCTGCGCAAAGGATAATCTCTGTTCTTGTTCATTAGCCACCTTTTGTATGGTAATTGATTGACGTTTTTGGTGATTACTGTCAATAAATTTCGCAATTTCCTGAATGGTACGATATGTAAAAATATCACCTACACGCACATCACGTTCAAAAGTTTTAGCTATTCTGCTTGACAACTTAATAGCTAAAATACTGTTACCACCTAATCTGAAGAAGTCATCGACCACACTAATTGAATCAATATCCATATCTAATAGTTCAGCAATATCAGCAACTAACTGTTGTTCTGTCACTGTACTAGGAGCAACATAACTTTCTTGCATAACAAAGTTAGGTTTTGGCAATGCTTTACGATCAATTTTACCATTCACATTAACAGGCATAACCGTTAAGTGTACAAAGGCTGCTGGAACCATATATTCAGGTAATGATTTTTCTAAATAGCTGGTTAATTCAGTCTGATCTATGGCTGTATCAGATACATAATAAGCAGCAAGATATTTGTTACCTTGGTTATTAGTCAGCGCCACAACAAGTGCCTGCTTAATTTGAGGATGACTGATTAATCGCGTTTCAATCTCACCTAATTCAATTCTGAAACCACGAATTTTAACCTGAAAATCATTACGACCAATATATTCAATATGACCGTTTGGTAAATAACGAACCAGATCGCCCGTTTTATAGATTCGAGCATTATAATTTTGCGCTTTCTCCTCACTGGTTTGGAATGGATTTGCGATAAATGTCTGATTTGTTAATTCAGGGTTATTTAGATAACCACGGCCAACACCAGCACCACCGATATATAATTCACCAATGACACCAGGAGGCACAGGGCGCAAATATTCATCAAGAACATATAAAGTCACGTTTTTAATGGCTGTTCCCAAATCTGTATTTAAGTCATCTTTATTATAACGATGAGCCATAGCCCAAACAGTCGTTTCACTTGGTCCATAAACATTAATTAACTTGATACCCTGCTGGCAGTAAAGATTAACTAATTTAGCATTAACTGCTTCACCACCCACGGTCAAAACAGGAACAGAAAGCAGTTCATCTTGATCGAGTAAAGCTGGTGGAATAAAGGCAAAATCAATATGTTGATCTTGGGTATATTTTGATAATGCTATAAAGTCTAAACGTTTATCTTCTGACAGAATGTGCAACTGATGACCATTAAGTAAGGCGTTATATATTTCGAAAGCATGCGCATCAAAAATATAATTTGAATACCACAGAACATTTTTCTGTTCTTGTTCATTATGAGATGGCTGTAGATCTAAAATGTCTTGCTGAACTGTTGCTAAATTAGCTATTCCATGGTGCTCGATCATTACCCCTTTTGGTAGTCCAGTGGTACCACTCGTATAAATCACATACGCCAAATGATGGGCTTGTGTTGATGTAACCAGATTGTGCTTATCAAACTGTGAAAGTTTGTTATTCATTGATGGATCATCAACAGCAATAACTTCTGGTTGCAGTTCAGTTTTTAATTGAATTAATTCTTTAGCATAATGTGCGTGAGTTAACACTCCTTTCGCTTTAGTATCATTAAAAATTAACTCTACTCGTTCTGCTGGCGTACTTGGACTAATCGGCACATAAGCAGCGCCTGCTTTCAGCACAGCTAAAATACTTACTATCATATATTGCGATTTATCTAAATATAACGCAATTAAATCATCAGGTTGAATTGATAATTGAGATCGTAAATAATTTGCCAGTTGATTCGCTTGTTCATTCAAACTTTGATAGGTTAATGTTATCCCTTCATAAACAACTGCAATAGAGTCAGGTGTTTTCTGAACTTGCTCTTCAAACAATCGGCTCGCGAGTTTATGATTTTCAAATGGAACGATATTTTTTTGTTGGTTAACGATTAATTGGTCATACTCTTGCTCAGTTAATAAATTAAGCTTAGATGCCTCTATAGCTGGATTTTTAGCTAAATGTGTTAAGGTTAATTCTATTCCTTTCAATACACGTTCTATAGCTGTGTCATTAAAGAGTTCTCCAGCATATTTGATTTTAATCGATAACTTACCTGCACTCTCGAAGACCACAATTCCGAGAGGATAATCAAGTTTTTCATGACCACCTTGAAACACAATTTTTAATTCATCTTGTTCGCTTTCTGATAATGGATAATTTTCAAATACGAATAATGAGTTAAATAAACGTGTACCAGATTTTTGTAATTCAATCAGATTGATATTACTGTTATTATTCACATTATTAATATGTGATTGTAACATTTTGATAGTTTCAATGACGCTACCATCAGTATGCTCTAAAATTACAGGTAATGTATTAATATAAAGTCCGATAGAGTTTTCTATACCGTCAATCGGTAAATTACGACCTGATAACGTCATACCAACAACGGTAGTGTTGCTATTACCAAAAATGCTTAATTGTTGATGCCAGCAATATTGAACCAAAGCATTTAATGTAAACTCATTGTTTTTACATAAAGATTTTAATTCTTCACATTGTTGGGAACCAATCTCTATCGAAATTTCTTGTGGATCTTCAACATATTTATGGTCAGATAAATTAATATGTCCTAAATCCGCTTTTAATAAGCTCTCTAGATTTTCAGGTTCAAGTTCAACATTAAGGTATTGTTTCCAGAATAATGCCGTCTCATTGGTTTTACTTTGTAAGTAAGATTGTGCAGCTAAATAGCTACTATCTTCTTGGATAATAACTTCTTTTTGATGTAATAAAGATAAATAATTTTGATGTACATCATTGAGTAAGATAGGTAAACTCCAACCGTCTAAAATAGCATGATGATTATTAAATAAACATTGATAATACTCATCAGAACATTTAACTAAGGTTACTCTAAATAGTTGGCCTTTCATTAAATCATAACCGATTTGTTCATCTTGTTTAATCAATTTATTGATACTTACTTGTTGTTGCTCTTGAGTTTGATTGCTAAGATCAACAAATTGCCAAGCAAAATCAGATTGTTTATCAATAATCTGTACCAGCTCTTCCACCCATGAGAAACGTAATCGTAATGATGGGAATTTTTGCTGTGTAAGATGCCATGCTTGTTTAAGCAAATTGATATCCAGTGAATTGTGATAATCCCAAATCATCTGAATTCGATAAGCATTATCCGAATCTCCCTGCGAAACAGCATGATAGATAAACCCTTGCTGTAAACTATTTGCAGGATAAATTGCCTCTATTTCTTTATCGCTCTGTAATGAATTAAGCAGTGTTGGAGAGATCACGTTATTAATATCAGATTGTGTCAAATAGCTTCGTTCAATCTGTACTAGTTGATCAATGAGCTCATTAAGCTGCTGAGTAAATGCCGTAACTAAAGCTTCACCGTGTACATTATTGACGTATCCTGTAATAGCAAATTGTAATTGATCATCCAAAATACCGCCATTGACGGATAAAAAGTCAGTCATGCGATTATTTGAAGACATTTCTAAACCACTATCTTCATCGCTAAAGCGCCATTTATTAGCTTTTTCAGTACTATCAAATTGACCTAAATAGTTAAAGCTAATCGCTGGTAAAGCTTGTTTAATATAACCTACCAAATAACCGTAACCTACACCATGGTTAGGTATTTGTCTTAAGGTATCTTTAATCATGGCAACATTATTAATAACATTCTGGTTATTCACCATTAGTTTAACTGGATACATACTGGTAAACCAACCAACCGTGTTATTAATATCAATTTCACTGTAGAGATCTTCTCGTCCATGACCTTCTAATAAAATATAGTGATCATTACCACTGAATACCAATTTTAACGCTTGCGCGAGCGCTGTTAATAAAATATCGTTAATTTCTGTTCCATATACCTTATTAACTTGGCTAAGTAAACGAGATGTTTGCGCTTTAGATAGCTGCATTTTAGCTTGATATAGCGTATCAACACGATGTTGATCTAGATGATTATGATACTGATTAATATCAGCCAATATAGTTTGCCAATACGCAGATTCTTGCGCATTGGCAATTAGCGTTGAATATTGCTGTTGTTTATTGATCCATTGACGATAACTACTACCTTTTTCACCAAGAATATCTTTAACATTGATATTCGCATCAACAGATGATTGTTGGCTTAAATATTGATAAATAGCTTCTAGGTCATCTTTAATGATACGCCAACTTACTACATCAATATTTAAATGATGTGCAGCGACATGAATACGAGCAGAATTATCATCAAAACCAGTTAAATAACCAAAATGACATAACGCCCCTTGATTAAAGGTAAAATGGCTTTGCCAATCAGTCAATAATTGTTGAATCTTATCTTGTGACCAACCGGATATATTTTGAGTAGAAAATGGCAACAGATCAGGCAATGATTGATATGTTGCGGCTGAATCATGATAATTAACCCGTAACATATCATGATATTCAAGCAATTTTTGGACACTTAGTTTGAGTAAATCAACGTTTAGCATTGGAACTTTAAGCAAAAAGGCTTGATTCCAATGGTGATAGTCTTGGAATCGGCCAACTTCAACTTCTTTAAAGAACCACTGTTGAATAGGTGAAAGTTCAAGAGTTCCAGTTAAAATTCCTTGTTCGGTTTCCACATTGACTTTTGATTCATGGCGATTATTAATCACATGATTGCTTAAAGCTTCTACTGTTCTTAAATTAAAAATATCTTTAATGGATAGATAATAATTAAGAGCCTGTTTAATTCGGTTGGTAAGCTGGATACTGCTAATACTGTCCGCACCGAGTTTAAAGAAGTCATCATGAATACTGATTTCATTGGCTTGTAAACCAAGTATATTGGCAAAGGTTTGACAAAAAACAGCTTCAGTTTCATTTGTTGGACCAACGTAGTTTTGCTCATCAAGAAGCTGTGGTGTTGGTAACGCTTTACGATCCAATTTACCATTCATGTTCATTGGCATAGCGTCAAGATAAACAAACGCAGCTGGGATCATATATTCAGGAAGAGACTTCTGTAAATAATCAATTAGTTGATCTTGAGTCAATGGTTGTTTAGCCACATAATAAGCTGCAATATATTTAGCGCCAGCACTATTTTTCAAAGCTAGTACAGCAGCTTGTTGAATATCTGGATGACTAATTAAACAAGCTTCAATTTCTGCAAGTTCAATTCTGAATCCACGAATTTTAACTTGGAAATCATTACGACCAATATAATCAACATTACCGTCAGCTAAATAACGAACTAAATCACCTGTTTTATAGATTCGCGCATTATAATTTTGCGCCTTTTCAACAACAGTCTGGAATGGGTTTTGAATAAATACTTTATCTGTCAGTTCTGGTTTATGTAAATAACCACGACCAACACCTTCCCCTCCAATATAAAGTTCACCAATTGCCCCTTCAGGTACAGGACGAAGTTGTTCATCTAAAATATACAATGAAGTATTTGTCAACGCTTTACCGATTGGAACACTGTAAATAAATGGTTCTTGAGCTAAATTAGTTAAATAAGTAACAGCAAATACAGTGGTTTCAGTTGGACCATAACCATTAACCACTTTGACATGCGGATAAAGTTGATGACATTTATTGATATGATGTGCCGATAAAGCTTCACCACCGACAAGTATGTAATTTAATAATTTTAAATTAGCAACTTCATTATCGATTAACGCATTGAAAAAGGTGGTTGTACAGAAGAAATTAGTAATTTTTTTATCGGCAATTAACTCATTAAACTGTTCTAAATCTAAAAATGTCTCTTTTTCAATAATAACTAACGGTACACCATTAAGTAAAGGTGTGTAAAAATCATAAACAGAACCGTCAAATTGATAACCTGAGATACTTAATAAACGATCGTCAGAATTGATTTTGACATAATTAGCATTAACAATATAGTTATTAAGATTTCTATGCTCTATGAGTGTTCCTTTTGGATTTCCGGTTGTTCCACTCGTATAGATAACATAAGCTAAATCATGCGGTTTCACTTTAATCAAAAGATTATCTTTCGCATAATGTTGTAGATTGTCAACAAAATCAGCTTGATCAACAGCTACTATGGATAAATTAGAGGCTAAACCAGTTAATTTATTACAATGATTTTCGGTTGTAAGAACTGCTTTAACTTGCGCATCTTGCATTATGAATTCGTTACGAGTATCTGGTGCATTAGGATCCAATGGAACATAGGCTCCACCGGCTTTCAAAATAGCTAAGAAGCAGATCAAGATATATTGTGAACGATCGAGATAAAGACCAATCAAATCGTTAGGTTTTATATCAAAATGCTCTTTAAGGTAACGCGCTAGCTGATTGGATTGCTCATTAATTTGTTGATAAGATAGCTCATTATTCTGGAAAATGACTGCAATATTATCAGGTATTTGCTGAGCTTTTTCTTCAAACAATTCTGCAATAGACTTATCCCTTGCATAAGGTTGAAACGGTTTATTTTTATCAAAGACCAATCTATCGAAAGTAGCCGCATCAACTAACCGCATTTCAGTTAACGGTTGTTCTAACTCACACATTTGAGCAAACTGTTCTAAAATCGTTTGATAAATAGTGATGTAGTGCTCAATTGTTTCTTGGCGGTAGAGTTTGCAAGCATAATTAAATAGACCAGTAATAGCTGATTTAGAGTCATCAAGCATTACTGTCATATCAAACTTAGCAGATTGATAATTAACAACTTCACTTTGATATAAACTTAATAGCTCTTCAATTTTACCATTATGTATCGCTGACCCAAATGATTGTACACCAAACATTACTTGAAATATTGGGTGCCGTGAAGAATCTTTTTCAATAGCTAATGCATCAACTAATCGTTCAAATGGCAAATCTTGATATTGTTGAGCTTGGGTGACTAACTCACTGGTTTGTAAAATGAATGATTTTAAACTGTCTTTCGGATCAATACATTTACGTAGTGCGATAGTATTAACAAAAAAGCCTATAGTATTTTCAATACCTGAATAATTTCTACCCGCAATTGGAGAACCAACAACCACATCTTTTTGATTGCTAAAAGTACCTAATAATAGATAGAAACCACTTAATAATATTGAATAGACACTTACATTAAGTTCATTAGCTAATGAACGGATTTGTTGACTTATTTGTTCGTTAAGTTCAAAAGGAATATCATGGCCAGTGTAATCAATCTCCCTTGGACGTGGATAATCAGTAGGCAGATTAAGTTGTTCAAAATCTTCTAACTGTCCTTTCCAAAAATTTAATTGATTATTTAAAAAATCACCTTTTAAAAGCTCACGTTGCCATAAAGCGAAATCTTTATATTGAACTTCGACTGCTGGTAAACGTAATGTTTCAGCGAATTGGTTATCACCTTGAGATAAAGCGCTAACATAATGATAAAGATTGACTAACTCGTCTAAAAAGACATCTGTTGACCAACCATCAAATGCAATATGATGAATAACAATGCTTAAATAACTGTCACCAGCAAATTGATAACAGCATACATAAATCGGTAATTCTTCAGATAAATTAAATATTCTATGCAGATCCTCATAAATTGTCGCTTCAAGTTCTGCTTTGCTTGAACAGTTTTGTTTATTTATCTTCCATGGGGATTTTTGTAAATCAATAACTTGCTGATAGCCAATACCTTGTGCATTCGTTTTAATTAATGAACGTAAAACTTCGTGTCGTTCGATAATTGCGTATATTGCTTTTTCAAGTAGATTAATATCTGTCGTGCTTGTTAGTTTAAATGCCAATGGAACATTATAAGCATTACTACCACCTTCATAAGAATCGATAAACCATAGACGTTCTTGCGCAAAGGATAATAATTGTTGCTCAATATGTTTAACAGGCATGACATTGATTATCTGTCTTTTTTCCTGATTCTTATCAATGAATTGAGCTATTTTTTGCGTGGTACGTAAAGTAAAAATATCAGCCACTCGAATAGAACGGTCAAATTCTCGAGTTAACTTACTTGATAATTTGATAGCTAAAATACTATTACCACCTAAACGGAAGAAATCATCTGTAACACTGATAGCACTCGCTTCAAATCCTAATAAACTGGCAATTGCTTCTACGATTGAATTCTCAGTCGTTGAGCTAGGTGCAACATAGCTAGTTTGGGTTAGTAAGGTTGGTTTTGGTAATGCTCTTTGATCAGTTTTACCATTAATCGTCATAGGCATAGCGAGTAAATGAACAAATGCTGAAGGAACCATATAATCAGGTAACACATTGTTTAAATATGCTACTAATTCTTCTGAATCAATTTCATTATCAGCGACATAATATGCAGCTAAATATTTATAACCACCTTGATTATTTAGTGCTAATACTGCAGCTTGTTTGATCTGTGGATGCATCATTAAATGCGTTTCGATCTCACCAAGCTCTATACGAAAACCACGGATTTTTACTTGGAAGTCATTACGACCGATATATTCAATATTACCATCTGGCAACAAACGGACTAAATCACCTGTTTTATATATGCGATCATTGTAGTTTTGCTTTCGTTCATCTTCAGTTTGAAATGGATTTTTAATGAACACTTTATTAGTCATTTCAACATTGTTCAGATAACCACGACCGACTCCTGCACCACCAATATAAAGCTCACCAATACAGCCTACAGGTACTGGACGACGTTGTGGATTTAAAACATATAACGTGGTATTTGGTAAGGCTACACCAATAGGAACATTGTTAACAAATGATGTTTTACATTGATTAGTTAGATAAGTCGTAGCAAGACAAGTCGTTTCTGTTGGGCCATAAGCATTCAAGAGGTTGACATTTGGGTATAACTTAAGACACTTATTCACGTGAACCGCTGATAAGGCTTCTCCTGCTGCTAGAATATAATGTAATTTTGCTATATTAGGCAACTGAGCATCAATTAACGTATTGAAAAATGTTGATATAGCTAGGATATTGGTAATATGATATTGCTCAATTAACTGATTAAATTTATCTAAATCTAAGAGATTTTCTTTAGCTGTAATAACGACTCCAGCACCATTGAGTAATGCCATGAATATTTCATAAATTGATGCATCAAAATGATATCCTGCAATACATAATATGCGATCTGACTCATCAACTTCGACGTAATTAGCATCAACGATTAAACGATTAACACTGTGTTGCTCAATTAAAGTTCCCTTCGGATTTCCCGTTGTACCACTAGTATAAATAACATAAGCTAAATCATTAGGTTTAGTTTCGATAACAGTATTATCTGTTGAATAATTTTGTAAGGCTGCAATAAAAGATGAATTATCAACCGGAATACTTACAACAGCTGGCATTAACTCATTCAGTTTATCAACATAATGAGATTGTGTAATAACTGCACGAATGTTGGCATCCTCTAAAATATATTTATTACGTTCAGGAGGTGCTGTTGGATCGATCGGAACATAGGCGGCTCCAGATTTAAGTACTGCCATAATAGCAACAATAATTTGTTCAGTACGATCTAAATAAAGGCCCACTAAATCATTTGGTTTGATAGAAAAGTTATCTTGAAGGTAATGAGCAAATTGATTGGCTTTGTTGTTTAATTCAGCGTAGGACATCTCAATTTGTTCAAAAAGCACAGCGGTATTGTTTGGTGTTTTTTGACATTGCTCTTCAAATAATTGAGCAATTATTTTATCACTCTTATAAGGTTGTTGAGTTTGATTTAAATCATGAATTAAAACTTTTAATTCATCTTCATCCAGTACTTCAATATCATTTATTAAAATATCGGCTTGATCATTACTTAAATAGTTAAGTAATTTTATAAATAGTCTCTGATAGAACATCACAAGTTGTTCAACCAGTTGTTTATCAAACTGCTGTTCACTAAATTTAACACGATAGTTAATTTGGTTGTTATGTTCTTCTTGCTCAAATACCAATTTATTAGATAAATCTATTTGAAATTCATGATTAACGGCTTCATCAATCATCCCATTTAGATTCATTTTATGATCTCGAACAAAAGTTTGCACAAACGCCACATCCAGAATATTAGCATTCTCAGCAAATTGCATAATATCATAAACTGGTAAATATTTAGCGCCAGTTTGTTTAACCTTTTTATAATGAAGCAAAATATTTTGTATAACAGATTCTAAAGTTGAATTTTCTTCAAAACGGTAAACAACCGGTAATGTATTAATATGGGCACCGTAGATTAATTCTTTACCTTCATTAAAAGCAATTGGATAAACAAGAGGGATTGCGCTTTGAGACGTCATTTTGTTTAATAACAACGCTGTTACCAATTGACCAAATAAATAAGGTGTTATCTTATATTTGCGCCGTATTGCTTTAACTTGATTATAAATATTTTCATCATAGCTAAAAGTAAATTCACTAATATAAGGCTTAAATCGATTTAATTGATTTAATTGCTTTGGTTTTTCGGTTGCTAACTTTAAGAAAGTAAAATCGATATTTTTTACATCTTGTAACTCTTCTTTCCAGAAATCCTCCATCTGCTGTTTTTGCGTTGTTAGAATTTCATGATACGAATCATTAAGTTTTTCATGCAGTTGAGCCTGTGCTTCATATGACGGTAACTCATAAGGTATATCGTTATAATATTGACTTAGTTTATCCCAAAACTCTTGAGTACTTACTCCATCAACTAAAATATGATGAAAGACTAAAATAATTCGATATTGTTGATTATCAATTTGAATAATATGAAGTTTTGCAGGGATATCCTTTTCTAAATCAAAAGGCTCTGAAACTATTTTACTGATATCTTCGTTAGTTAAGGGGTGATCGTGATAAACTAATAATGTTTTTAATTTATCTTCTGTGATTGATTCTCTTTTTTGCCAGAAGATACCATCTTCATGATTTACAATGAAACTCCTGAAAACAAAATGCTCATTAACAATATTCTTAAAACTTTCAAAAAGTTTTGTTCGATTAAGTTCTCCAGAGATTATATTATCACAAACAATGTTGTAATCACTTCTTGATGGGTTTGCTAACCATTCGTAATAAAAAATTGATTGATAGGGAGTAAGTCTTATTTTTTTCATTTTTGTTGCCTATAAAAATAGTATTTGTTTTATAAAATTACAATCATTTCGTACTACTCCTTTTTTATCGCTACTACACAAGTTTTCGATTCCTTTATGAAAACCTAATAACTAACGTTGATAACTTAAATTTTTTTCAATTTATATACTATATATATT
>NZ_NASN01000042.1:0-23424 GCF_002142015.1 Gilliamella sp. A7 | reverse complement strand
GTTTTAGCGTTTAAAAACATTAAATTAATGGCTTTATCAATTGTATATATGATATAGCTTCTTTATGCAATTGTATTTACTGTTCATTTAGTTATTAGTTTAGCACAATGCAAAACGATCTTTTATTTATTAAATTTTTTTTACAGATCTTAATGAGTTACTTGTGCAAAAAAGTGTCAAAAGAATAAACAAATAAACAAGTAATGTAGATCGATCTCTTTTTTGTTTTTTTTTATCATGTATTATAGTCAGCCAAACGATCATTTTTATAAATTGGGTTAAAATCTATTTTACTCAAGCTAATGGTAAACGTTATTATTAAAAGGTTTTTAAAAAGTTGATAAATCAGTCATTGATCCTATTTTCTAAAGATCATGGCTTTAGATGGCTTAATAATTTAGAATTGTTGCTATATTTAAAAAGTAGTTAAGATTTAGAGGAAAATATGAAAAGAGTTTTTATTATGATCCTCGATTCCTTCGGGATCGGTGGTGCAGAAGATGCAAAAAAATATGGTGATGAAGGTTCTAATACATTAGGTCATATTGCCGAAGCTTGTGCTTTAGGTAAAGCAGATAAAGGGCGTCAAGGACCATTATGTTTACCAAACTTAGGAAAGTTAGGTTTAATTGAAGCTGCCTGTGAATCGACTGGTTCATATCCAAAAGGAATGGCTACTGAAGGTAATGTTATTGGTGCTTATGGCTATGCCAGTGAAATTTCATCAGGTAAAGATACGCCATCAGGTCACTGGGAAATTGCTGGTGTTCCAGTGCTGTTTGATTGGGGATATTTTACTAATACCACTAACAGCTTTCCACAAGAATTATTGGACAAGATCGTTAAACGCGCTAAGTTACCTGGTTATCTTGGTGATTGTCATTCATCCGGTACAGTGATTCTTGATGAACTTGGCCTTGAACATATGGCTACTGGCAAACCTATCTTTTATACTTCCGCTGATTCTGTGTTTCAAATCGCCTGCCATGAAGAAACTTTTGGTTTAGATAAGCTCTATCAAGTATGTGAAATTGCCCGTGATGAACTTAATAAAGGCGATTATAACATCGGCCGAGTTATTGCCCGACCATTTTTAGGTAATAAACCAGGTGAATTCGTGCGCACAGGTAATCGTCATGATTTAGCGGTTGAACCACCGGCACCGACGATGATTAAAAAATTAGTTGATGAAAAACAAGGTAACGTTGTGTCAATCGGTAAAATTGCTGATATTTATGCCGAGGTAGGTATCACAAAGAAAGTAAAAGCGACTGGCATTGAAGCACTATTTAATGCTTCGCTTGATGAAATTAAACAAGCCAAAGACAATACCATTGTATTTACCAATTTTGTTGATTTTGACTCATCATACGGCCACAGACGTGACGTTGCTGGTTATGCTGCAGCATTAGAATATTTTGACCACCGTTTACCTGAAATGTTAGATCTGATTCAACCCGGTGATCTATTAATTATTAGTGCCGATCATGGTTGTGATCCTACTTGGCCGGGAACAGACCATACTCGTGAACATATTCCTGTTTTAGTTTATGGTGATTGTGTTCCTGCTGGGTCATTAGGTCATCGTAAAACATTTGCTGATATAGGACAAAGTGTTGCGGATTATTTTGATTTATCACCAATGGATTATGGTGAATCATTTATTCGCAAATAGTAAGCTGTTTTTTTGTTAGTGTAGTAACGTATTTTAGAAATAAATCAGGAGAGTTAAATGCCTACCCCACATATTAACGCCGCCGATGACGCTTTCGCTCAAACGGTTTTGATGCCAGGCGATCCATTACGAGCTAAGTTTATTGCCGAAACTTTTTTAGATAATGCTAAAGAAGTTACCAATGTTAGAGGAATGCTAGGTTTTACCGGTGACTATAAAGGTAAGAAAATATCTGTTATGGGGCATGGTATGGGCATTCCATCTTGTTCTATATACACAACCGAACTGATTAAATTTTATGGTGTTAAAAACATCATTCGTATCGGTTCATGTGGCGCCATCAGCCCGGATGTCAATCTTGGTGATGTGGTTATTGGCATGGGTGCCTGCACTGATTCAAAAGTCAATCGGTTACGTTTTAAAGATCATGATTTTGCTGCGATTGCTGATTTCGGTTTAATTTGTAATGCTGTTAATGCTGCTAAACAATTAGATGTTAATGTTAAAGTGGGTAATCTTTTTTCTGCTGATCTATTTTACAGCGTTGAACCAGATCTTTTCGATATCATGGAAAAATACAATATTCTAGGTGTCGAAATGGAAGCCGCTGGTATTTATGGTGTAGCAGCAGAATACGGAGCTAAAGCATTAGCGATCTGTACAGTTTCAGATCATATTCGCAAAGGCGAAGCTATGTCATCTGAACAGCGCCAGCTGGGTTTTAAAGAGATGATTACAGTCGCTTTAGAATCGGTATTAGTTAATTCATAATAAATAATGGCAGAATATCTGCCATTTTTTTTGGTTACTCAAAAAAGGGGAACCAAGAATTTTAACATTGACGTTATTATTAACGGTAAGTGTTGTTGAGTGTTATAACTAGGTTATTAATAGTAATAACAAAATTTTATCTTTATTTATTCATTAATTTTTATCTAATAGGTTAGAAAGATCTCATTTAATAAGGAATCGAAATGAATACCAAGCTACAACTGAAAGTTATATTATTCTTACAATTTTTTATATGGGGGAGTTGGTTAATTACCTTAGGCTCCTATATGATGAAAATCTTAAACTTTACTGGTATTGAAGTCGGCGCCGTATATGGCACCATGGGGATTGCTTCAGTATTTATGCCTAGTCTGCTTGGTATCGTAGCTGATAGATGGATACCTGCTAACCGTTTATATGTGCTATGCCATTTGATTGGTGCAGTAACCTTATTTATCGCTGCGTCCATCACATCGCCAGTTTTTATGTTTTTAGTGATGCTTCTTCATTGTTTTGCATTTATGCCAACTATTGCAATTTCTAATTCAATTTCTTACTCTTGCTTAGAATCACAAGGGCTTGATGTTATCGAACAGTTCCCTGCTATTCGAATCTTCGGCACTATCGGTTTTATCGTAGCAATGTGGATGGTTAGCTTTATGCAGTTAGAACTCAGTAATGTGCAACTTTATATTGCCGCCGGTAGTTCTTTATTGTTAAGTCTCTATTCATTAACCTTACCTTTAATTAAAGTTGCAAGTAATGATAACCGTGAAAAATCAACAATAAGTGCATTAGGTGTAGATGCATTTGTATTATTTAAACAACCTAGAATGGCTATCTTCTTTTTATTTGCTGTATTATTAGGTGGAATTTTACAAATTACTAATACTTTTGGTAATCCGTTTTTACATGACTTTGATAAAATACCAGAATATGCTGATAGCTTAGTAGTTAAATATCCATCAGTTTTATTATCAATTTCGCAAATTTCAGAAGTGGTATTTATCTTATTTGTACCATTTTTTATGAAGAAACTTGGTATTAAATATGTGATGTTAATCAGTATGTTGGCATGGGTTGCTCGCTTTGGTCTTTTTGCTTACGGCGATCCATCACCATTCGGTTTTGTGCTGTTACTATTATCAATGATTGTTTATGGTTGTGCGTTTGACTTCTATAATATTTCCGGATCAATGTATGTTGAAAAAACAGTATCACCTAGCATTCGTAATAGTGCTCAAGGTTTATTTATGACAATGACTAATGGTATTGGTGCTTATTTAGGTTCAATGATTAGTGGTATTGTTGTTGATCACTATACTTCAGAAGCCGGCATCGATTGGCATAATGTATGGCTTGTCTTTGCTGGTTATTCATTAGTGCTCGCAATTATTTTTGTTTTCATTTTCCAAAATGACACTACTGAGCAAAAAACCGCAACCGTTAGAAACTAACTAAAATAAAATTCAATTAATATAAATAGTTGAATCAAATTATTAGTTAGTAACTTAGAAACATCAACAATTAGGCAACCGTTAAATAGTTGCCTAATTCTTAACTAGGCTAAAATGTTACTAGCCTCACAGAAATTTGGTAAGTCATACAAAATGTATGGAAAATTTGTGTCTTATCAAGGTAGAATAAAATACTTGTAAAAAGAGCATCAATTCGGCTTTTATTACTTAAATCAATTAACGAAATATGACTACTACAAGTGCCCTATAAGCATAATTGAACAGATTAAAACTAGATGAATAAGCAAATAATTCCAAAAGTTATACTTCATGAACATGTAGAAGGCAGTATTACTCCCTTTATGGCTAAAAAACTAGCCGATAAAAATCGTTTAACTTTCCCTGATACATTGTGTTATCCACTCGGCGATTATGATGAAATTGAGTATAAAAATGGTCGATATAACTACGATGAATCTGACTTTGTTTCATTTATTCAAACTTATGACACTGTTTCTAATTTTGTTAGAAATCCTGACGATTATTACCTAATTACCTATGATTTTTTAAGCAGAAATGCCAAAAAAGGGTTAATTTATTGCGAACTATTTCTGTCGCCTTATCATATTTGTGCAACAGAAAATCTAGGTAAAGTTGTTTGGGATCAAGCAAGATTTCAACAAACACTAAATCAAATGGATAAAGCGATCATAGATGTTCAAAAAGAACATAATATAACCGTACGATATCATGTTATTGGCGTACGCCATCTTGGGGCCGATTTAGTATACGATACATTGCAATTTATCGAAAATAATCCGCATCCATTTATTACCGGATTTAATATTGCAGGTAATGAAAAAGCTGGGCATTTTGATGATTTTGAAAAAGCTCATCAATTTGCTGAAAAATTAAATTTAAAAAAATCCTACCATGCAGGTGAAATTGATTCGGCAGAAAGTATTATTCAAGCCTTAAAACATGGTGCAAATCGCATCGGCCACGGTATTGCGGCAATTGAAGATGATAGCTTGATTAAACAATTAGTTGATAACGAAATCACTTTAGAGATAGCTCTCACCAGTAATCGTATTTTAGTCAATAAATTACATGGTGATATTCATAATCATCCCATTAGACAACTTTATGATAAAGGGGTAAGAATTACCCTTAATACCGATGATGCAGGTATTTTTGGTACCGATATCGAAAAAGAGTATCAGCTAGCCGAGCAAGCATTTCATTTTTCACGTTTGGAATTATTTGATATTACTCTTTGTGGAATTGATGCCGCATTTGTTGAGTCTAACGAAAAATCACGTTTATTAAACGAAGTTCTATCTTGTTTTAACGACAATGATAAGCAATCTTTACAACAAGCAATTAATGCTAAGCAGCATCATCCGGCTATTATTGCCAGATTGAAAAAATACCATGATTTATTACAACATGTTAATGGATAACCGTATCAGAAAAATTGGAAATAAATATGAATAAAACTCAATTAACCCTAAGCCTACTGACTCTATTAATTTCTGGATCACTGCAAGCCGCAACAGTTGATTTAAGAATTATTGAAACGACTGATCTGCATGGCAATATGATGAATTACGATTATTTTAAAGATCAGTATATTGATACCTTTGGTTTGGCTAAAACAGCCAATTTAATTCATCAAGCGAGGGAAGAGGTAAAAAATAGCGTATTAGTTGATAATGGTGATCTGATTCAAGGCAGTCCAATGGCCGACTATGCGCTTAATAAAGGACTAAATAAAGGTGATATTCATCCAGTTTACAAAGCCCTTAATACCCTTGATTATGTTGTTGGTAATATTGGTAATCATGAATTTAATTTTGGTTTGGATTTTTTACAAAAAAGTCTAGCAGGGGCAAATTTTCCTTATGTTAATGCCAATGTTTATGATGCTAAGAGCAATAAGCCTTTCTTTAAGCAATATATCATTTTAGATAAAAAAGTGGTTGATAGAGACGGTAAACAACACTCTATAAAAATTGGTTATATTGGCTTTGTACCGCCACAAATTATGCAATGGGATAAACTTAATTTGGAAGGTAAAGTAATAGTTAAAGATATCACTGAAACCGCCAAAAAATTAGTACCAGAAATGAAAAAGCAAGGAGCGGATATCATTGTTGCTATTCCTCATTCAGGTGTTTCTGCGGAACCTTATAAGGCATTAGCAGAAAACTCAGTTTATTATTTAAGTCAAGTTGAAGGTATTAATGCCATTATGTTTGGCCATTCTCATGGCGTATTCCCAAGTGAGGATTTTAAATCTCTACCTAATACCGATATTAATACCGGAAATATTAACCATATTCCTGCAGTGATGCCTGGACAATGGGGAAGTCATTTAGGTGTAGTCGATTTAGTGATTGAAGGAGACAAATCTAACTGGAAAGTTGTTTCTGGTAAATCAGAAGCCCGCCCTATCTTCGATAGTAAAAATAAAAAAGCACTCGTTGATGCCGATAAAAATATTACCAAAGTATTAAAAGATGATCATGAAGGTACCCGTGAATTTGTCGGTAAGCCAATTGGTAAGGTATCAACCGATATCAATAGTTATTTAGCCTTAGTCGAAGATACCTCCGCTTTACAGATTATTAGCGATGCCCAAATTGATTATGTAAAACAATTTGTTCAAGGTGATCCTGATCTAGATGGGTTACCAATTTTATCGGCCATTGCACCATTTAAAGCTGGCGGTCGAAAAAATGATCCCACATCTTATGTAGATGTGAAAAAAGGTGATTTAACCTTTAGAAATGCCGCCGATATCTATCTTTATCCGAATATTTTATCAGCTGTTAAGATTACCGGAAAAGAGGTTAAAGAGTGGTTGGAATGTTCAGCTGGTGTTTATAATCAAATTGACATTAATTCATCAACACCACAATATTTGATTAATTGGGACAAATTTAGAACTTATAACTTTGATACTATTGATGGTGTAAGTTATGAAATTGATATCACTAAACCAGCACGTTACGATGGTAGTTGTCAATTAATTAACCCTGAATCAGAACGTATTGTAAACTTAACCTATCAACAAAAACCAATTGTTCCAAATCAAGCATTTTTAATTGCTACCAATAACTACCGTGCTTACACCGGAGCGTTCCCGGGAACCGGCGGTAAAAATGTTAAATTTAATTCGCCGGATGACTTAAGAGTCATTCTTTCAGCTTATATTACTAATCGCACTAAGAAACAAGGTGAAGTGAATGTAACAGTTGACAATAACTGGCGAATTGCATCGATTAATAGCCAGACTAATTTGGATATCCGCTTTGAATCTTCACCAACGGTGGAAGCCAAAGCTTATATTGAAAACCATTCATTGTATCCGACTAAATTTGTTGAGAAAGATAAGTTAGGTTTTGGTGTCTATCAACTTGATTTACAAACAGCAAGCAAATCACAACCTAAAAACCAGTAAGAGATTGAAGACTACAAGGATTATAATTATGAAAATTGATAAACTAATCGAACTCGCTAAAACAGCACGCTCTAAAGCTTATGTACCCTACTCTAAATTTCAAGTAGGTGCGGTATTGATTACCGAAGATGATGAAGCAATTTTAGGTTGTAACATCGAAAATGCTTCCTATGGACTTGCTAACTGTGCTGAAAGAACAGCGATTTTTAAGGCTGTATCAGAAGGAAAGAAAAAATTCAAAAAATTAGTGGTGATTGGTGATACTGAAGGGCCAATCTCACCTTGTGGTGCTTGTCGTCAAGTAATCAGTGAGTTTTGTGCTAAAGATATGCCGGTTATTTTAACTAATATGCACGGTAAAATCCAAGAAACCACTGTTGGAGAATTGTTACCTTGGTCATTTTCACCGAGTGATTTAGATTAGTTTTATTATTGAACTATGTAATTTAACAATATTGAAAAATAAAAAAAGCGATTGAGGATAATTAACCAAGATTAGCACAATCATCAATCCAAATTTTGGATGGGAAGAATATAATCCTAATTTGCTTTATAAATATTAAGAGAGAAGTGTAATGAGATTTGTAGATATTATCGAAAAAAAACGTGATGGCAATGCCTTAACAACTGAAGAGATTCAATTTTTCATAACTAACTATACCAATGGTTCTATTCCTGATTATCAAGTCAGTGCCTTACTTATGGCTATTTATTATCAAGGTATGACTTCAAAAGAGTGTGCTGATTTAACTAGTGCGATGATGTATTCTGGTGATACCGTTGACCTATCATCAATTAAAGGCATTAAAGTCGATAAGCATTCAACGGGCGGTGTGGGCGATACAACTACGTTGGTATTAGCACCATTAGTTGCAGCATTAGATATTCCAGTAGCTAAAATGTCAGGTCGTGGATTAGGCCATACTGGCGGAACGACGGATAAATTTGAAACCATACCGGGTTTTAAAATTGAATTAGATAAACAAGAATTTATTGATCAAGTTAATCAAAAAGGTGTCGCTGTTATTGGTCAATCCGGCAACCTAACCCCTGCCGATAAAAAACTTTATTCATTACGTGACGTAACAGGTACGGTTAACTCTATTCCTCTTATTGCTAGCTCAATTATGAGTAAAAAACTCGCAGCTGGTGCAGATGCTATTGTTTTAGACGTTAAAACAGGTGACGGTGCTTTAATGAAGACCATGGAAGACTCAGAAAAATTAGCTCATGAAATGGTTAATATTGGTAATCAAATTGGTCGTAGAACCATGGCGATTATCTCTGATATGTCTCAACCTTTAGGTTATGCGATTGGTAATGCGTTAGAAATTAAAGAAGCCATAGATACATTAAACGGCCATGGTCCTGCTGATTTAACTGAACTGGTATTAACACTTGGCAGTCAAATGGTGGTGTTAGCGAATAAAGCTGAAACGCTAGATGAAGCAAGAGAAAAACTACAAGAAGTGATTAAAAATGGTAAAGCCATTGAAAAATTCAAAACATTAATTGAAGCTCAAGGTGGTGATAGTTCAGTTGTTGATCATCCGGAGAAATTAGCTAATGCGCCTTACCAAATTGATCTACCAGCGCAAAAAGCAGGTTATGTATCACGCATTATTGCTGACCAAATTGGTATTGCTGCGATGCAACTGGGTGCCGGTCGAGCAACTAAAGAAGATGTTATCGATCCTGCGGTTGGTATCGTACTACATAAAAAAGTAGGTGATAAAGTTGAAGTAGGTGAAACACTGTTAACTATTCACGCAAGTAGTGATCATATTGATACAATAAAACAAAAACTATATGACAATATTACTATTAGTGATAGCGCTGAACAGCCACAATTAATTTTTAAAGTAATTACGGAATAGCTTTAATAAATACGGATTCAGGAGACATCATGCATCGTTTAAAATTAAACAAAAAACTGTTACTACTGGTTATTTTAAGTTTGTTTTCAGTCAATTCATTCGCAGCTGTTGCTACCAAACAATCTACGGCACCAGCTTGGGAAAAAGACAAGTCATACTCTTTTACTATTTTACATACTAATGATCATCATGGCCGTTTTTGGCAAAATGATATTGGTGAATATGGTTTAGCAGCACAAAAAACTGTTGTTGACCAAATAAGAAAAGAAGTAGCAGAAAAAGGCGGAAAATTACTGCTACTTTCTGGCGGTGACATTAATACTGGTGTTCCTGAATCCGATGTGTTACAAGCAAAGCCCGATTTTGTCGGTATGAATGAGATTGGCTATGATGCAATGGCAGTAGGTAATCACGAATTTGATCATCCGTTAGCGATTATTCGTGAACAACAAAAATGGGCTCATTTTCCATTTTTATCTGCAAATACTTACTTCAAAAATACCGATAATCGTGTTTTTGATGCCTATAAAATATTTGATTTAAATGGTATTAAAGTTGCAGTATTTGGTTTAACCACTGATGACACTATTTTCCTTGCTTCGCCTAAAAATACCGATGGTGTTGAATTTCGTAAAACGCTACCAGAAGCGGAAAAAGTCATTAGCCAAATTAAAAGCAATGAACGTCCAGATATGATTATTGCGGTTACTCATATGGGGCATTATGAAAATGGTGAGCATGGTTCAATGGCTCCAGGTGATGTTGAGCTAGCCCGAGGATTAAAAGCTGGTGAACTAGATATGATTGTCGGTGGCCACTCACAGAACCCAGTATGTATGGCTAGCCCTAACAAACGTATTACCGAATATGTCCCTGGAACACCTTGTGCTCCAGATCAACAAAATGGTACGTGGATTGTTCAAGCTCATGAATGGGGGAAATATGTTGGTCGTGCTGACTTCGTATTCTTAAACGGTAAAATTACCCTCAAAAATTATCAGTTAATTCCAATTAATTTGAAAAAAGAAGTTGATAACGGTAACAATACCAAACGTCTTGAATATTACACCAGTGAAATCGAACAGGATAAAAAACTGTTGGAAACACTAAAACCTTATCAAGAACAAGGTAAACAACAATTACTCATTAAAAGTGGTGAGTTAACCGGTCGTTTAGAAGGCGATCGTAACGTAGTTAGATATCAACAAAGTAATATGGGGCAATTATTACTTAGTGCCTTTATTGAAAAGACAAATGCCGATATTGGTATTATGTCTGGAGGTATGATTCGTGATTCACTTATCGAAGGCGATATTACTTATCGTGATATTTTGAAAGTTGAACCATTTGGTAATAGTGTTGTTTACTTTGAATTAACCGGAAATGAATTAATCGATTATCTTAAAGTTGCATTAGGTAAAAAACAGGGTTCGGGTGGTTATACGCATTTAAAAAATATTAGCCTAACTAAAACTGGCGATACTATCAGCGACATTAAAATTAATAATGAACCAATTGATTTGCAAAAATTATATCGAATTGCAACATTAGACTTTTTAGCCGCTGGTGGAGATGGTTACCCTATCGTCAATAACTCGCCAACTTATGTGGATACAGGTTATCGAGATGCCGACGCAGTAAAACAATATTTTGAAGCGCATTCACCAATTAATGCAGCCGATTATCAACCGTCTAACTTTATTTTAGAAAAATAATTCTATGGTTTAAAACAGAAATATAAAAACTAATGGCACTGATAATCATAATTCTCAGTGCTAATAATTTAATAATTAGTCATAAAGATTTAACCTTTGCTTTCAGCATATAGGTAATATAGAGGTATTTATGAACATGACAGAATTTCAAAAAAATTGTTACGATATAGTGACCGATGCCAATTTGTCACCAAAACAAAAAGCGAACCTTCTCGCATTAGCCGCAGAAAATAACTTACCTTATGTTGATTTAGATAATGAAACGCAAAATGCGCTCAATGAAAGGGTAATTTGTGATATGTACGAAGGACATGCGCCGTATAAACCTCGTTATGTATTACCTGATTATGCAAAATTTCTTAAGCAGGGATCTGAATACTTAGAACTTGAACCAGCAAAAAACTTTGATGATGCGCTAAATATGCTCACCATTGCTTATCATCACGTACCATCGGTCACTGGTATGCCGGTTTATTTAGGCTGTTTAGATCAAGTGTTGCTTCCTTATATCGGTAATTTGACAGAAGAAGAACTTTACCCACGATTAAAGCGTTTTTGGATTATGCTGGATCGCAATCTTCCAGATGCATTTATGCATGCCAATATTGGGCCAACCGATAATTTGATCTGTCGGGTTATTTTACGTGTTGATCGCGAACTTAAACAAGTTGCCCCTAATTTAACTTTTATTTATGATGAAAATATCACACCAGAATCTTTACTAAATACCGCAATTGGAAACATTTGTGAAACAGCAAAACCACATATTGCTAATAATATGATGATTAAAAAGGATTTTGATGAAAAAGGTTATGGTGTTGTGAGTTGTTATAACTCTCTTCCTGTGGCTGGTGGTGGTAGCACTTTATCAAGAATCAATTTAAAAGAGGTTGCGTTAAAAAGTAAAAGCATCACTGACTTTTTACAAAATACTTTACCTTATTATTGCCAATTGCAATTAAATTTGATCAAAGCAAGATCAGAATTTCTTTATGAAAAATCTAATTTCTTCCAAAATAGTTTTTTAGTGAAGGAAGGATTAATTGACGCTACCCGATTTGCACCAATGTTCGGTATTTATGCCATGGCTGAAGCAGTCAATATTTTACAAGAAAAATCTAACTTAACCGGCCGTTATGGTGTTGACGAAGATGCGAATGAATTGGCAACAACCATTTCTAAACAGCTAGCTGACTTTATTGACAGCCATACAATTAAGCATGCTTGGAAAGGTAAAGCAATGTTACATGCTCAATCTGGCATCAGTTCAGATAGAGGCGCTACGCCAGGTTTACGTATTCCTTATGGTCATGAACCAGATCCAGTAACCCATATTATGGCATTATTCAAACACCATAAATATTATGCCTCTGGCATTAGTGATATTTTAACCATTGATGAAACGATTAAAAATAACCCATTAGCCTTAGTACAGATTTGTAAGGCGGCATTTAAATTTGGTTTTCGTGAATTTACCGCTAATATCAGTGGCAATGATCTGGTCCGTGTAACTGGCTATATGGTGAGATTGTCAGATATCAAAAAATATAAACAAGAAGGTTCACGAATTAATACCACATTTTTAGGTAGTGAAGCAGCCGAAGATACCGATAACAATAGCTACTTATGCCGAACACCTCGAGTAATTAGTCATGAACAAGTCATGGGCAATCGTTAATAAACTTTTACCCTTTTCTTGTGTTGACGGACCGGGAAACCGGTTAGTCATTTTTTTACAAGGTTGTAATTTTAAATGTTTAAATTGCCATAATCCTTATACCATTTCACGGTGTAAGGATTGTGGTGATTGCGTTACTACCTGTCCACATCAAGCGTTAACATTTATCAATAATAAAGTGATTTGGCAATCTTCAAATTGCCAGCAATGTGATACCTGTATTAATACCTGTAGTTATCAATCCACACCAATGACCTACAATTACAATGTTGAAGATATTCTACTCGAAATTCGTAAATACTTACCCTTTCTCAACGGCATTACAATTAGCGGTGGTGAAGCGACATTACAATTACCTTTTATTGAAAAATTATTTCGAGCAATTAAACAAGCAGATGATTTAAAACACCTGACTTGTTTTATTGATAGTAATGGTTACTTAGCTGAAACTGGCTGGCAAAAAGTTGAAAAGGTTATGGACGGTGCGATGATCGATCTAAAAGCTTGGGATACTCAAGTTCATAAAAAACTCACAGGTCGGGATAATGATCGCGTCAAACAGACCATTGAATATCTAGCCAAAATAGAAAAACTATATGAAGTCAGATTTTTAGTGATTCCCGAGCATACTGATTTGCAAAACAGTGCTAAACAACTTGCTAATTTTCTAATAACACTCAATCCAGAAATTAAAGTCAGAATAAATGCATTCCACAATCACGGCGTACATGGCGTAGCCAAAACATGGCCATTGGCAACACAACAGCAAATCGAATCTTTTGCTGCTGAATTAAAACATTATGGATTGCAGAATATTACTTTGCCGAGTGTTTATTTATAATATCTTTATAGTCACATTAATTATAAGGTCGGATTATTTACAGGTACTTGCTAACCGGTAATTGTGATGGTAGTCATATTGCAAATGCAAAAATAATTATCTTTAATCAATACGAAACGACTGATAAGCATAATTATCCTTCCTGACAAAATAAACTTGCTGAAAGTTGGTAATATTTTTTACCAACTTTAGCAAATCATCAATTTTAATTAATATTTGGTACACATTGTATAGGCATTATCTGGTTCGACAATGACATTACCCTCAGAATTTCCTACACTATAGCGATGGATAAATCCATCGGAGTCAACCACAGAAGTCAATTCATTGGTGAAATAAAAATCATAATTAAATAATTTTTCGTAATCAGAATCACTGATACCAGCCATCATATCGCGCAAGTCACCATTTATTGGCGCATAATAGAAAATTTTACCCCACTCTCCCATTAAGCTATTGCCAATAGCACGTTTATATCCATTTCCTTGGAGATACCATTCGGTATTAGTGTTATTATCATAAGCAAGAGGTGAATTAGTCAGTTCTGCTCGCGTTGGTAAGCGATCACCACTGTTTCGGCATAAAGATTCCGCATTATAGAAAGAGATGAAACCAAGATTGCCTTTATGTACATAAAACCAATGTTGTATCGAGAATTGATAGAAGAAGGTTGCGTTTGTTTGCGTGTTGGTAAGTTGAATTACAAATTTATCTCCTTTACTAGGAACATTATTAGTAAAGATAAATTCACTTTTTGAGTCTGCAACCGAACTGCGTGGTACATTTTTTAGGGATGAATTTGGATTTTTAAGTATTTTGTATGTATATTGTGATATCGAATTAACTGGCACAATTCTGAAGCGAGCATATGGAAATGCAGTGCTTGGGAAATGATTACCGGAAGCATCAACAGCCGAGGCTATAAAACCAGTACCTTTAACAAATTGATTTGGATCATAAGGATCGGCTCGATTAACAACGTTACTCCCCCACCATGCATTATTATTGCCTTCCGGCCAGCCAGTTGGATAAAGGGTGTTAACTGCTAAAACACCAGGTCTTATAAAACAAATACCATCGTTAGCTTTTACGGTAAATATTTTGGAAACTTCTTTAGGCTGAGATTCAGTTGGAACACCATACTGAGTTTTAGCAGAAATACTAAAAGTAAGCTTTAGTGTTGAATCACCTTTATAAGTAGATGAATTGCAAATATTACTACCTAATGCAGCGGTTGAATCAGAAGGAATTATATTATTATTACTATCACGCCATTCAGCTGTTACACTCTCCACTTTAAAATTATTGCTACTTCCCAAATAATCACCATCAATATCAATAATATCATCATTAGTCATAGTCGAAAAATCAACATCAAATGAATACATACTTGGTGAAGTATTAAAAGCAACAGATATTTGCTTAGATGAACCAGGGGTTATAACTAAAGGATCACTGTTTGGTACATTTAATTTTACTTTAATACCATTAAGCGCTTTTGTGCCGCCTGACTCTGAAATCTCCGGCGCATTACCATGAATATACATTTGCGTAGTCACGGATAATGATAAAATTGCAAATATATTATTGGAAAAAATCAATAACATTAATAGCAATAATCTCTTTTTGAAAAATAATCTCAAAGAAATTTTTTTTAAAACAACAGTACAATTATTCATCGCTACTCCTCTACTCATAAACTTCTCCGCCTATTCGAATAAGATTATTGATTTGAAGCATTAGTGAATTAACAATTTTTATAAGTTGTTCAAAAATTGTTACCCGTTAATATCAGAGCTAAGACAATTAAAATCGTTATTTTTCTAACAGAAATTCATCCATATCTAATATACGGCTCGAACAAAATAATTTGACTACAACGATTTGTTTGTTGTTTTAGACTTAAATCGTAACATCCTAAATTTTAAAACTTGTAAAATAAGAACATCAGACAAAATTTGGAAAAGCTAAAATGGTAAGACTCAATAAAGAAACTGAATTTGCAAACAGTTAATAATTAATTCAAATTCAGTAGTAACATCATTATATATGATAATACTTTGATAAGGGAATAGTAAAAAAAATTATTTTCCGTTTATTAATACTAATTCATCGAAGAATTTAAAATTAATAATACTAATTAAGTTATATCTCAATAATCAAAAAGGGGGGAAATTTCCCCTTTTTTTAATTTGATATATAATTACTTGCCTTTTTTAAATGCGGCAGCAAATGCATTACCCATAGCACTGTTAGTCAGTGTTGCAGCAGATTGATTTTTATTAGATACCTTATTGTTAGCCGATCTGCTACTATCTTGTTTCGGCGTAGCTGTATCATCTAAACGCATTGATAAAGCAATACGTTTTCGGGCAATATCAACTTCTATTACTTTCACTTTAACAATATCGCCTGCTTTTACAATGCTTCGCGGATCATCAACAAATCGATCTGATAATGCTGAAATATGAACTAGACCATCTTGATGCACACCGATATCAACAAAAGCACCAAAATTTGTCACATTAGTTACAGCCCCTTCCATAACCATACCGATTTTTAGGTCTTCCATTGTTTCAATGTTATCGGCAAATTGCGCTGTTTTAAATTCAGGCCTTGGATCTCGTCCTGGTTTATCTAATTCTTTAATAATATCAGTTACTGTCGGTACACCAAAATGGTCATCAACATAGTCAATAGCTTTTAGGGATTTTAGATAATTGGAATCACCTAAAATTTCTTTTAAGACTTTATGATTTTTCTCTAAAATCCTTTCAACAACAGGATAGGCTTCTGGATGAACGGCTGATGCATCAAGCGGATTTGCACCTTCCATAATTCTTAAAAAGCCGGCGCATTGTTCAAAAGCTTTGGGACCTAATCGTGACACTTTTAATAATTGTTTTCTATCAGTAAATTGACCATTTTGGTTACGCCAATCGACAATATTTTGGGCGATCACTTTATTTAGGCCAGCAATACGAGAAAGTAACATCATAGAGGCGGTATTTAAGTTAACCCCTACCGCATTTACCCCATCTTCAACTACTGCATCAAGTTTTTTAGCTAATTGAGTTTGGCTTACATCATGTTGATATTGACCAACACCTATCGATTTTGGATCAATTTTCACTAATTCAGCTAAAGGATCTTGTAAGCGTCGAGCGATTGAAACTGCTCCCCGAATTGATACATCTAAATCTGGAAACTCTTGTGCAGCAAGCTCTGAAGCCGAATAAACAGATGCACCAGCTTCACTTACAATCACTTTTTGACCTTTTACTTCTGGATATTTCTTTTGTACATCAAGATAAAAACGTTCAGTCTCTCGTGAAGCCGTACCATTACCGATTGCGACAAGTTCAACTTGATATTTTATACATAACGCCGCAACAACCATTGCCGCTTTATCCGCCTGACCGGTGTGTGGATAAATAGTTTCGGTAGCAACTAATTTTCCTGTTGCATCAACAACAGCAATTTTAACACCAGTACGTAAACCCGGATCCATACCCATGGTAACTTTCATACCAGCCGGTGCGGCCATTAACATATCATGGAGATTAGCCGCAAAAACGTTAATGGCTTCTTCTTCGGCTCTTTCTCGTAGCGTAGTCATAAGTTCAGTTTCCATGTGCATTAAGATTTTAATGCGCCATGTCCAATTGATCACTGCTTTTCGCCATTTGTCGGCTGGTTGATCATTAAATCTAATGCCTAAATGTTCGGTAATTATCTGCTCACAATAGCTCTCTTTAGGTGCTTCTTCATATTGAGGATCAGCATTTAGAGAAAGTTGTAAAAATCCTTCATTTCGACCACGAAACATGGCTAAGGCCCGATGTGAAGGCACTTTTGAAATAAGTTCACTTTGCGCAAAATAATCTCTAAATTTAGCGCCCTCTTCTTCTTTACCAGTAATAACTTGAGAGACAAGATGCGCATTATTCCAAAGATAATGGCGAACTTTAGCTAATAAGGTCGCATCTTCAGCAAAACGCTCCATTAAAATATAACGAGCTCCATCCAATGCAGATTTAGTATCAGTAATACCTTTATCAGTATTAATATATTTTTCTGCCTCTAATTCTGGCTTAAGAGCTGAGTTTTGCCATAAAGATTCAGCTAGTGGCTCAAGACCCGCTTCAATTGCTATTTGACCACGAGTGCGACGTTTTGGTTTGTAAGGAAGATAGAGATCTTCTAATTCGGTTTTACTAAGGGTATTGATAATTTTTTGACTTAATTCTGGGGTTAATTTACCCTGTTCCTCAATTGATTTTAAAATCGTTTGTTTACGATCTTCAAGTTCTCGCAAATAACTTAAACGGCTATCTAAAGTACGTAACTGAGTATCATCCAGTCCTCCTGTTACCTCTTTACGATATCGAGCAATAAATGGCACGGTACTGCCATCATCTAATAATTGAATGGCAGCTAAAACTTGTTCTGGTTTTACGGTTAATTCACCAGCTATAATATGGCTTATTTGATTATTTATCATGGTATCTCTGTATATCTTGTCGATTAACGGAATTTATATTCATCATGCAAAAAGCTAATTATATAACAAGAGAAGGCTACTTGGCACTCGATCGTGAGTTGAAATATTTATGGAAAGAAGAAAGACCTAGAGTAACTCAAGCAGTATCTGATGCTGCAGCACTCGGTGATCGTAGTGAAAATGCCGAATACATTTATGGAAAAAGAAGGTTACGCGAGATTGATAGACGAGTTCGTTTTTTAACTAAACGTTTAGAAACACTAACCATCGTTGATCCAGATCCACGTCAAGAAGGTAAGGTTTTTTTTGGCGCATGGGTAAAACTTGAAGATGAATCTGGAGAATTACATATTTATCGTATTGTTGGTGCTGATGAATTTGATCCGAAAAAAAATTGGATATCCATCAATAGCCCTGTTGCCAGAGCTTTGATCGGTCATAAGATTGATGATGAAATCTCAGTCATCACACCAAACGGTAAAACGTTTTATTATATTATTGATATTAGTTACCAAGAACTTGTTTAGATGTTTTTTTATGATTATTGAAATAATAAACATTCAAAATCATCTACGTTATCAACATTGATTAAATTATCAAGTCGATCGTCTTCATCCAACCATTCGATTAGATCAGACATCGCATCGATATGCTTATTATTGTCTGATGCCGCTAACATAATAAGCAAAGATATTTTTTCACCGTCAGGGAAAATAACCGGATGAGTGCATTTTAATAAAGAAAATTTTGTATCTTCACAAATTACACCATTTTCAGAACGAGCATGAGGTAAGGCAAAGCCATCTGCAATAATAAAGTAAGCACCAATTTCATTAACATTATCAATAATAGAGGTGATATATCTTTGTTCGATGTGATTATTTTCGATTAATGAATTTCCAACTATTTGAATCGCACTTTTCCAATCCAAATTTTCTTTACTAAATTGCCAATGCTGCTCAAAAATAGGATGTAACTGTTTAGACATATTTTAACCTTTACTCTTGTATTACTTATTATTAATTTTTAACTTTAACATGGTTACAAGCTATCACTTGTAACCATTATTTATTTTAAGATAAAACTTTCAAAAAGTGGTCGCATATATTTTGACCACTAATTCCATATTTATCTTTTAATTGACCACTCTTTCCTGATTCAGTAAATGTATCAGGTACGCCAATTCTTATCAGCGGTTTTAAAATGCAATTTTGCATACTTTGCTCGGCAATTAATCCACCAACACCACCATTAATGCTATGATTTTCAACCGTTATGAGAACATTAGCATGTTGGCATAAGGATTTAAATTTTTCTTGATTAAATGGTTTAATACAAGCTAAATGTATAAGTTTACCTTTATAACCAAGTGAGGTTAATTTTTGATAACCATCATTAGCTTGCTCATAACTTGCCCCTTCGAAAATAATTGCAAAGTCATTTCCTTCATCAATAACAGCATCAATGTCATTGACTCTAGGCACTTTTGTTTTATCACGAATAGGCATTGGCTCACGTGCTACTCTAATGTAAACAGGGCCTTTAATTTTGGCCGCTTGTTCAAAAGCTTCATAAACTTCATCAGCATCAGCAGGTGATAAAACGGTTAGATTAGGTAACACTCTTGTTAACGCAATATCTTCTAGGGCATGATGAGATGCACCATCAAATCCGCCATCAACACCTGGGTGAGTTCCAACTATTTTAATGTTCGCATTTGCGTAACAAGATTGTCTGAGCTGAGTCCATACAGTTCCGGTTGCAAAAATAGCAAAATCGATAAAAAACGGAATTAATCCTTCGAATGATTGCCCCGCGGCAAAACTTAATGACGAAGCCTCAGCAATACCCATTTCAAAAAAACGTTCTGGGTAATTTTTTGCAAACTGATCTGCACGAGTTGAACTAGCTAAATCACAATCAATAACAGTAATCGGGAAATTGTTTTCTGCTAATTGAATTAACGCTTTACCAATTGCATCTCGAGGTGCTTTCATTTCTGTCATTGTAAATCCTCCATAGCTTGTTTATATTCGACATCAGTTGGTGTTTTAGAGTGCCAATCACCATTATTTTCCATAAAACTAACCCCTTTCCCTTTAATGGTGTGAGCTAAAATAGCTATCGGTTTTCCTTTATAATGACGCGCCAAAGCAAATCCATCGACAACTTGTTGCATATCATTACCGTCGGTTAATTCTATTACGTGCCAACCAAAAACTCGTAATTTGTCAGCCAATGGCTCTAATCTACATACTGAATTTACTTCGTCATGAGACGATAATTTGTTGTAATCAATAACCGCAACTAAATTATCCATTTGCATGTGAGCCGCTTGTTGTAGCGCTTCCCAAATTTGCCCTTCATGCATTTCACCATCACCAATGATGGCATAAACTTTATTAGGATCATTATTGAGTTTTTTGGCGGCAGCCATTCCCAATGCAATTGACAAACCTTGGCCTAATAAACCTGTATTTGCGTCAAGTTGTGGAACCGTTTTTATATTAGGATGCCCTTGCAGACGAGAATTTAAATTACGAAAAGTACACATTTCTTCATCTTTAATAAAACCTAATTGATTAAGTAATGCGTATTGAATTGCAACCGCATGTCCTTTACTCATAACAAGACGAGCTCTAGGACTTTGGTTGAAATTAATTTCATTTTGATAAAGGTAAGTCATGATATCAGTTATTGATAATGCTCCACCAGGATGACCTGCTCCAGAACGATATATCATAGAGACAATATCACGCCTTGCTTGTTTAGCTGATATTTTTAACTGTTCAATATTCATTATTTCCTCTCTTTTTATGTTCTATAATTATGCTCAACATTTAATAAGTACTTTAAGCTTGCCATCAAGATTTCCTGATATAGCTTGTTGAAAGGCTTTATCGGCATCATCTAATGAAAATACTTTTTCATAAATAATTTTGGATAAGTCGGTTTGAACATCCTTTCGACTTAATAATTTTGCCGTATTAATAAGGTCTTTTGGTGTGTACATATGACTGGAGATAACGGTTATTTCTGAAGATTGTAATTCATGAAGATTTACACTATTTCCTTTAGCATATTGAGCAATAAGTACTAAATACTCTGGCTTTCTTTGTGAATCAATAATTTCATCAAGAACATTTCGAACACCTGAACATTCAAAAATGATTGGTCTAATTTTTGAATTTAAAATATCTATTTCAGAAATACTATTTTTTACCGTGAAACCAAGTTCATTAAGTAATTTAACTCGAGTCTGATTGGTTTCAATAATAATTGGTTTTAAATTATGAACATGTTTTAAAACCAAGCCTGTCACAACCCCAATAGTACCACCACCAGTAATAATGATCGGATAATTATTTAAATTTATATTTTCTAGAAGCTTAACTGCATGATAACCAACAGCTAAAGGTTCAAATGTTGCAGCTATTTTAAGATCAATGTTTTTGTCTAATTTAACTAAATGATCAAGATCTAATGTGATGTATTGAGCTAAAGTTCCATCTAATCTGAACCCCATTACTCGACGATTTACACGGCAAATATTAGGATGGCCACCAATACAGTTAACACATTCCCCACACCCTACAAGTGGATTTATCGCAACATGATCACCAATTGAAATGCCTTTATTATTAGGTCCTACTTTGGTAATTACCCCAACCGCCTCATGGCCTTGAATAAAGTTTGTTGGCGGCTTCAATGAGGGATGCATTCCCAGATAGAAGTGGGTATCTGAACCGCAAATACCACCATATTCAATTTTAACGACTGCATTTCCATCATTGAGTGAAGGTTCAGGAAGTTCAATGATTTCTGTTTTTTTTATATCAGCTATTTTTACTGCTTTCATGTTTTGTCTCTTCGTTAAGAAAGTTATAAAATTCTTATTACAATTAAACCGTAAGGTATTAAGATAAAGCTTCTTTTATCTTATTAATCAATTCGTCCAATTTAGGATCACCAATATAATTTTTAATGCTTATTATTGGTTGCGTTACTTTCTGATTCGCTCTTTCAACTAAACGTTCTTGAATAACAACAAGATCTGCTTCTTTTGGTACATTTTCGATAGAAAAATGCTTCACAATAATGTCTTTATCTACACCGCTTTCTTTTAGTAGTTTTTTAAATCTTGATGCACCTAGAGCACTAGAACCTGCTCCTGCATCACAAGCAAAAGCAATGAATTGAATGTTTTTTAGATCAACCTGTTGTTCATTTGATTGATTTGCTAATTGAATATCAGCTTTAGCTTTTAAATAAGCTTGGTTGCTTCCTTCTAATTTAGTATCAATTACTTCTTGTTTTGAATTAGAAAAATCTTCGTCTTTTTCAGTGATTGGACTAATCTTAAGTAACAAACTACAACCAATAAATGAAACTATCGCTGCTGCACCTATACCACATATTGTTGCTAGATGTTTACCTGGAGGGGTAAGTGCTAAGAAGGCAAAAATTGATCCTGGTGTTGCACCTGCAACTAACCCAGCATTCATAAGTGAAAAAACAATAATCCCAGCCGCTGAACCTAGCATTAGTGGGAAAATCATTAGTGGTCGCATATAAACATATGGGAAATACATTTCATGAATGCCGCCAAAGAAATGAATAATAGTTGCTGCTGGTGCAGATTTTTTACTCATACCTTTACCGAAGAAACTGAATGCTAATAGTAAACCTAATCCTGGACCAGGGCTGGCAAATACCATAAAATAAACTGATGACCCGTTAATTAAAGCGTCCTTCATTCCTAATTGATAGAATATTGCCTGATCGATAGCATTATTAAGAAAAAGAACTCTAGTAGGTTCAATTAGTAAGGCGAGAGAAGCTAAATAGCCAGTTTGCAATAATCCATCTATTGCTGCGGCGATAATATTAGTAATAGATAGCATAAATGGGCCAATAAAATAATAACCTAAAATAGCTAAGCCCATTCCTAAGAAACCTAATGCAAAATTTTGAATAATGTTTTCAAAGCCATTAGGTAAACGGTTTTCTAATAATTTATCAAGCCGTTTGCTGCAATAACCGCCCAAAGGTCCCATAGCCATCGCCCCTAATAACATAGGTATGTCTGAACCGACTACAATCCCCATAGTACCGACAGTACCAATTATTGCACCACGTTTACCGCCAACCATATCACCACCTGTATAACCTACAAGCATCGGTAACATGTAAGTAATCATAGGGCTAACTAAACTACCTAATTGTTCGTTAGGCAACCAACCTGCTGGAATAAAAAGAGCGGTAATAAATCCCCAAGCCATGAAAGCCCCGATATTGGGTATAACCATAGCTGTGAGAAATCCACCAAAACTTTGAATTTTAGCTCTTAATGATATTTTCTTATCCATAGTAAAATTCCTTACAATTTAAAATATATATGCATATTTAATATGACTACTCATATAAATAACGATTAAAT
>NZ_NASN01000041.1:0-23443 GCF_002142015.1 Gilliamella sp. A7 | reverse complement strand
CAAGTATTATTTGCAATATAGATAATTATTGCTTTTTATTTTGAGTCTTATTGAGTAAGTAGTATACTCGTCGGTTAAAAAGGATATTAATAAATATAACAACAGTTTTATTATCTTTCTTTGATTAAAAATCAATTGAATAGGGATGATTTGTGATAATACTAAAAATATTAAAATTTTGCTTTAAACTTTTTATAGGTTTATTTCTTTGTGGTTTAATTATAGGTATAGCTGGTTATAGCTATTATTCAAAAGATCTACCGGATGTTTCAACATTAAAAGATGTTAGATTACAAACACCTATGCAAGTTCTGAGTAAAGATGGTGAATTGATTGCTGTCTTTGGTGAACGCCGACGAATACCATTAAAGTATGATGAAATTCCACCAGTTGTTGTAAATGCTATTATCGCTACCGAAGATTCTCGTTTTTATGAACATTTTGGCATTGACCCGATAGGTATTGTGCGAGCAATGTATATAGGATTAAAGCAGAAAGGTTTTTCACAAGGTGGTAGTACCATAACTCAACAAGTTGCTAAAAACTTTTTTTTAACACCTGAAAAAAGCATGTCTCGTAAAATAAAAGAGATGATTATTGCTATTCGTATGGAACAAGAATTATCTAAAGACGAGATTATGGCGTTATACCTTAATATGATCAATTTTGGTTCGCGAGCTTATGGTATAGCAGCTGCATCATTTACTTTTTTCGGTAAAACACCAGATCAGTTAACTATAGATGAAGCCGCTTTACTTGCTGGTTTACCAAATGCTCCTTCAGCATTCAACCCGATTTCTCATCCTGATAAAGCGTTAACTAGACGTAATTGGGTCTTGGGGCGAATGTTAGACCAATCTTATATTACTCAAGCTGAATATAATGAAGCCATTAAGAAACCTTTAAATGCAAGTTACCATACACCAAATATTGAACTTTCGGCGCCATATGTTGCTGAAATGGCAAGACAATTTATGTACGAGAAATTTGGTGAAAATGCTTATACTGATGGTTATAAAGTTTATACAACTATCTCTAAAAAAGATCAGGTTGCAGCAACAGAATCAGTACAAAAGCATATTATTGATTATGATATGCGACATGGCTATCGTGGTCCAGAAAAAGTCTTATGGGAAAATAACGAGCCAGCATTAGATGAAAAACAAATCCAAGAAGCCCTACATAAATATATTTGCTATAGCGGTATGTGCCCTGCAGTGGTAATAGAATCGAATGATAAGGAAGCAAAAGCAGTATTATCTGACAAAAATAATATCACTATTACTTACCAAAATATGAAATGGGCAAAAAAATTTATTAATGATAATCAACAAGGCGCTTCGCCAAGAAAAGTTAATGATACTTTAAAAGCTGGTCAATTAATTTGGGTGAAGAAATCTGGTGATAATTGGGTTTTAGCGCAAATACCTGCAGTTAATGCTGCATTGGTTTCTCTTGATTCTGATAATGGGGCTATTAAGGCTATTGTCGGTGGTTACGATTTCAATTTAAGTAAATTTAATCGTGCAACACAAGCATTACGGCAGTTAGGTTCTAATATTAAACCATTTATTTATACTGCAACTTTAGAACAAGGCTTAACCATGGCAACTCTGCTTAATGATGCACCTATTGTGCGGACTACTGGTAGTATGACATGGCGCCCAAAAAATTCACCGCCAAACTACGCAGGGCCTTTAAGAATGCGAATCGGTTTAGGTATGTCTAAAAACGTGATGATGGTAAGGGCACTACGTGCTATAGGTATAGATTATGCAGCAAACTATTTAGAACGTTTCGGATTTCCGAAAGAAAATATTTCTCATAATGAATCGTTAGCCTTAGGTTCTGCATCATTTACTCCTTTACAAGTTGCAAGGGCATATTCAGTAATCGTAAATGGTGGCTATTTAATTACGCCATATTTAATTGAAAAAATTGAACACGATAATGGTAATGAGGTGATTTATCAACACCAACCATTGATTGCTTGCCATAATTGTAAAGATGAGGTTGTGAAATTTGATTCAGTTTCTGTGTCGTTAGATAACGTTGAAAACGAATCGAATGAACTTGGTAATGAAGAGCCAGAGCAGGACAATCTTAAGTCAGAAGATAATCTAATCTTACCTGATATTAATAATGATAACAAAGCTGTTGATGTAACACCTAAGTATGCGCCGCATACAGTTGATAGTGGTATTGCTTATATTATGAAAGATGGATTACGTACCATTGTTTTTGGTGGTTCTGATTGGCAAGGTACAGCGTGGCGTGTAAAAGCCTTGGGTAGAAGAGATGTCGGTGGTAAAACTGGTACAACTAACCAATCGAAAGATGTTTGGTTTTCTGGATTTGGTGGCAATATTGTTACATCGGTTTGGATGGGCTTTGATGATCACCGTCGTGTTCTAGGAAGGGCTACCCGTGCCGAAGCTGGTGCAGTTACAGCTAACCCTCTCTGGGTTGATTATATGAAAGTTGCTCTCAAAGATGTGCCGGTAAAACAAGATGTAAAACCTAGCAATGTGATTTCGGTGACAATTGATCAACGAACAGGCATGTTACCTGGTTCAGGTGCAAAAACAATGTCTGAATACTTTATCAAAGGAACTGAACCAACTACATATGGAGCACAAGAAGTTGGTACTAGTGTGACGGATTCACAGGGCAATACTCAAGAACTATTCTAAGTAAGGTTATTATATGAATGGTTCAATAAGAATAATTGGTGGTAAATGGCGCGGTAGAAAATTGTCGGTTCTTGATAAGCAAGGTCTGCGCCCAACCACAGATAGAGTAAAAGAAACTTTGTATAATTGGTTAATGCCAATTATACAAAATAGCAATTGTTTGGATTGTTTTTCAGGTAGTGGATCATTAGGTTTTGAAGCTGCATCACGTGGCGCTCAATCAGTCACATTACTAGAGAAAGACAAGCAAGTGGCTAATCAGCTGAAAAAAAATAAACAACTCATTGCAAGTGATAATATTGACATTTATGCAACCGATACTTTTCAATGGTTAGATAAACCTGCGCAAAAACAATTTGATGTTGTTTTTATCGATCCACCTTTTCATCAATCATTGATTGAAAAGACAATAACACTCCTTGAAAATAATCTTTGGCTTAATTCATCCGCTTATATTTACATTGAGTGCGAAACCACTCATGATCTAACTAGTTATATTCCATCAAATTGGTATTTACATCGGGAAAAAACAGCCGGACAAGTTCATAGCTATCTATTTATACGAGAAGACAAATAATGTTTATACTTTTGGGTAAATTAATCTATTCATTTATATGGTTATTTTTATTATTTAATTTAGTTCATCCATTTCCAAAGCCGGCCAATGTTGTTGCATACGTTGGATTGGCCGCTTTTGTTATAACCCATGGCTTACAAGCTTGGTTATTACAATCAACGATGACCAATCAAGAAAAGCAGCAGGATAAATTTAAAGCACTTAGACTTTTTATTTTTGGTGTTTTTGAAACACTTAGCTGGAAGAACAAAAAATAACGGTTAAAAAAGGTTGCTATACACGAATATTTTTGTATAATGCTCACCACTTCTTTCGAAGCATTCAAAATGCGGGAATAGCTCAGTTGGTAGAGCGCAACCTTGCCAAGGTTGAGGTCGCGAGTTCGAACCTCGTTTCCCGCTCCAATTCAAAAAAACTATTCAAATCAATTAGTTGTAATATCGGTTCGAGTTGTATAAATATTTTTCTTTTGTATTTAAGATATTGATATTACTAATAAATATAGCTTACCCCCTCTTTTCATACCCACTCCAACCAAGCATAAGTGGCACCTAATTTAGTACATCAGAAACTGGGTAGTACTTCAGATAAAGACCTGTAATATTATGATTTTATTTATTATATAAAGCTTATCCCATAAGCCCTTGTGAAATTCATGTTTTAGGTTAAAAACTTACTTTATTACAATCGTTTGCAACGTAAGATATCATTTAGTTATGAGTACTGTGTACTTGATTTAGTACCTCGGAAGCCAAGTAGTACATTGGCTTTAAACTTCAGTGTATAATTATTTCATTGAAATAATGAGTCTTTATCTCTATGGCATTAATAAATTTAATGGTCGAATGATTAAGGCCTGAGAAAAAAACTACTCAATTCTTGATGATGTCAAATATTGTTGAAAAGTACAACACGAATCTAAAAATATTCTGGTGCAGGAAAGTAATCCTAAATATAAGCAAATGGACAATCCATAGGTTGGTTTTGTTGAACCTTCTTTGAAGAGATTTAGCAAGATTGACCACAATTTTATTCGCTGTGGAATGAGCTAGATTATCAATCAACGCATCAAGAAAACGTAACTAGATGTTTAGAAAAAATATTTAATTCTTTTTAAAAATCTAATTAGGTATATAATTAAATCATTAAAAAGTATCATTAAAGGGCCTATTATGAATTTAAGCGGACAAGTAAAATCTATTACCTACTTAAAAAACAATACGGGTGAAGTCATGAGCAAATTAGCTGAAGATAGACAGCCGTTAGTTATTACCCAAAACGGTGAAGCTACAGCCGTTTTAGTGGAAGTGAGTGAGTATGATAGGCAAATGAATACGATTGCTATGTTAAAGCGACTTGTTATCTCAAGTCAACAACGACAAAAAGGCCAAAGTCGTTCAGTCGATGAGGTATTTGATGAGATTCTAAGTAAAGATAGCGAAAGTTAATCATGACGGTTAAATATTGAGTTGAAATCGTTGATATTGCCAGTAAAGATATCAACCAGATTTACCAATATATTAAAAAATATGATTGTATTGAAAATGCTAGATATGTATTTAATCAGCTTAGAGAGACTATTAAAAAACTTGAGATACTTCCCCAACGTGGTTCTCATCCTTATGAACTTTATGAGTGGAATGTCTATACTTTTTCATACGACAAAGTTAAAGGGTAACTGTTTATAAAATGCCATCGGCATCAAATAACTTAATGATAAATGCAGTCGATTGTTGTTGTACCAATATGCATAAGCAGAAAATTTTGTCTTAGTTCATTGTCTAAGTTCATATCTAACGTTGATGACGTTAATTCTTACGGTAAAACTCATTTATTGTAGGTTTTACCTTGTTGATATAGCGTTACCATCCGCTGTTTAAAATCATCTGTATAGGTTCGTCTGTCTTGTCATTTTATTTTTATCGTATTTTCATATTTTATGGTAATTTATCTTAACTCTTAAAAGTTGTACAAATTAGTGTAGCCTATCCATCTATGAGATTTTTAGTTTTAATTTTATTGATTTTCCCTAAATTACTATTAGCGCAAGAGTTATTTATTGACTCTGCAAATAAAGAATATTTATATTTAGGAGGCAAACAAGATAATAAACAGAGTTTTATGGATTTAAAAACAGGAGCGATAGATTGGATAGATAATGCCAAATTAGAACAAATGCAACAGATAGGTATGCTATCACCAACAGAATTTTGGAATAAACTTACCAATAATTCAATCGGGTTTTATGCCAGTGGCTATGAACCATTTTGGGATGCCAAAATAACTAAAAATAGATTACAGTTTACTAATTCGAAAAAAGAGAACATAGCAATAAAAATCGATATAAAAAACTCTAATGTAACATATGATTTTGTCGCTTTTTTTTACTCAAAAAATGGTGTGTTTGGATTAATCCGAAATCTTGATAAAGAGTCTAAATGTGAACTCAATATTGATGAACCTTATTCAATATATGAAATTTTTATAAACTATAACGGTAAAATTTTTGAAGGCTGTGCTTATTTGGATAAATTATGAGCAATATGCTAAATATCATCTGGCTAGGCTACACTAATTCGTAGAACTGTTAAAAATATTTCTATAACACTGTTCAGTTTTACTACCAGTGATTTAATTGAAAGTCTGGCAAGTTTGTCGATTAAAAATCATGAAGTTATGTTATTTGAAAAGTTTAACACCGATGGCATTTAATAAACAGTTACCTCTTTTTTGTTGTATAAAAAAGGGTAGACATTTCAAGTGAAGTAGCCGTACAAAGCTGTCAATCCTTGAAAATATGGCAAAGCGTACTTAATAACAGTGCAATTTCCATCAAGGTTGTGTTTGACACTAAAGGCAGTAGACCGCAACAAGTCCATATCATCATCCGGCAATAAGCACTCACCATCATCAACAAAGCCTGACATAATAGCCCAACAAAACGGCTAACTTATCAACAAACCTAATCTAAAACAAGCCATGAGCTACTGGCGTAACCAAACAAAAGCATTTGGCTTAACCGGCAAAATCTCACCCCATAGTCTGATAGGGCATAACTTAATACTGCATCGAACAAAGTTTTATCAAAAAAAACTATGGATTTGGGCGTGGGATAGTAAGGGAAAGAATGTAAAATAAGTCTATGGTCAAGATAACTACAAAAACTAGAATAATATTATTTATATACTTTATATTGAAAAGATGGTTTATACTAATTCATATAAATTTACTGAATATTAAAAAAGTATTTTTTGTTTTGTAATGTAAATAAAACTATTTATATTAAATTAAGAGGATATAAATGAAATATGGACAGTACAAACTATTCTTCTGACTCACCTGTTTTTGCAAAAGAGCAAGACAGATTTTCTCGTTGGGCATTTTCAGAGCGAGTTGCTCAAGTTATATCTAAAAGAACCGACCCGAGCAGTATAGTTATTGGACTTTATGGAATATGGGGAGATGGTAAAACATCTGTACTCAACTTTATTGAGAAATCTCTTGAAAAAAATGACAATGTTATTTGTATAAAATTTAACCCATGGAGATTTGGAACGGAAGAAGAGTTATTAACCGGATTCTTTTTTACTATTGCCGATGCATTAGATACTGAACTAGTTACAACAGGCGATAAATTTAAGGCTTTTGTAAAAAGAACAGCATCAGATGTTACTTCATTAGCTGGTGTTGAAGGTGTTGGCAACATTGTGAGTTCATTTATATCTACTATAGATATAAATGAACTTAGAAAAAGAGTTGAAAATGAACTTCAAAATGCAAAAAAAAGAATATTAGTTTTAATAGACGATGTAGATCGTCTTGAAAAAACAGAAATTCATACTCTTTTTAGAATCGTTAAATTGACTGCAGATTTTAAATACACTTCATATATTTTAGCTTTTGATAAAGACGTAGTGGCTACATCGTTGCAAGATAGATATTCCAGCACTATGCATAATGCAGGAGAAGCATTTTTAGAAAAAATTATTCAAATTCCGCTTCATTTACCAAGTATTGAAAAACAAGTATTACGTGAATTTTGCTTTCAAGGTATAGATGAAGCAGTAAGACTCGCAGAGATTGATCTCTCACAAGTACAAATACAAGATTTCGTAAATAGTTTTAGCTATGCTTTTGATGATTGTCTGACTACCCCAAGAAAAGCTAAACTTTATGGAAATATTTTATTATTTGCACTTCCGATTCTAAAAGATGAAGTTAATCCAGTTGATTTAATGTTAATAGAGGGTATTAGAGTATTTTGTCCATTACTATATGAGTTATTGAGAACAAATAAGAAACTTTTTACTGGAACATTCACGAGTAATATTTATAGTAATAATGAACAGGAAAAAGACCATATTAAAAAAATTATTGATAGGACACTTGATAAAGCACAAAATATAAATAAGGAAAGTTTTATATATTTACTAAAAAAACTATTTCCTAAATTAGAAGCTGTTTATGGAAATAGGAATTATGGTTCTGATTGGTACGAAAATTGGAATAATGCTCAACGGATTTGTTCAGAACACTATTTTTCTAGGTATTTTACTTATTCTATTCCTAGAAATGATGTTTCTGATAAGTTAATAGACAAATTGATATATAAATGTGAAAATTTTAATTTGTCTTTTGATGAAAGTGAAAACCCTTTCAATGATATTCTAAATACTGATAATGCTGGAACATTAATAAGAAAGTTGAGACAAAGAGATGTAGATTTAAATGAGGCTTCATCCTACTCACTAGCTATTGCTATAGCCCAGAAAAATCAGTTATTTCCTAATCCAGACACTTTATACAGTTTTTTAAATCCTTTTGCTCAAGCAGCTATGCTTATTAGTAGTTTAATTCAAAATCAATCAATTAATAATCGAGAAAAATTAGCTTGTGATTGTATTGATAATTCACCGTCTCTTGATTTTAAACTTGAAATTTTCCGATGGCTAAAAAGAAAGGATGACGATAAACCAGAGCAAGAAGCGTTTTCAGATGAATCTATTAATATAATAGGAAAGCATTTAGGGAATAGCATTATAGAAGAACTTGGAGATACAGATATTACATTAGTTTATCCTAATTTAGTTTCTTATATATTTTATATTTTGAATAAGTATGTTAATCATAATTTTGCTAATGATTATATAACAAAACAAATTTTAAAAGATGACTTGGTGCTTGTTCGCATCCTTGAGTCTTACGTACCCACATCATGGGGAATGGAGTCAGGACTTCCCCATAAATCAAATTTTGAGAGAGAACAGTATAATCATTTAGCTGAGGTATTAGATACAAAAATTATCATAGAAAATCTGGAGAAATATTTTCCTTCTTTCTTCGAGTCAATTGAAGATGATTTTCCCCGAGATTATGATGATATTAAAGAAAAAAGTACTCTTTTTATTAAGCAATTTATATGGTTACATAAATATATTACAAAAGAGGCTGAAATAACAAGTGAATAAATTATTCACTTGTTGCAATAATGTATTTTGCCCGTTCGTATAGTTCATCAAAAGTTATTATTTCTGGTTGAAAAATATTTTGACGATATAACTCAAAACTTCGGATATGCTCTTGATTTATTCCGTATTCACCATTAAATTGCTCAAGGTTACCAATAACAATAAAAGCTCTAGGTCGAAAATTAAATACATCTTCTTTAGTAGGAAAACCATTTTCATCTGTTAAGGTCAGTTTTCCAAAAATAGATTCTTGTGCATAGGAAATCGTTCCTTGTATTTGTGCGATAGCTCCTGTTAATTCGTTTGATGGAGCCCAACAACCCGAACGATAAGGTATATTGTGAAGCAGTTGTGTTCTATGTGTTTTGATTTCAACAAAACATAAAGTAGAAATGAATGCCCTTGTTTTTAATAATGCATCAACCCTTTTCCCATGTTGTGAAACTTGATAGCCATGTACAACTTGTTCAAGGCGCTTATCATCTAAATTAGAGGTGTAAATATAATCTAAACCATATCCAAATATCCATGGGTTTTTTTCAAAAAACATTTGCCAAAGCGCTTCATCTTTACAATTTTTCCTAATTTTAACGTTATTAAAGTACTCTTGATCTTCCAGTAGTTTTCTAAACGTTTCTAATTGTTTTTTCCTATATGCAATGGTAACGATATCTTTTTTAGTTATGGCATGGCGAATTACTTCTGCAAATAGTTCTTCATTGTCTGAAATTAAATTTTCTGCTTGACTAGAAGTTAACGTTAATTTTCTTAATTCTTCGTCTGAAATATTAATAGAATTATTTGTTTTAAGTTTTATTGATTGAATATGATGCAAGAACTCGCAAAATTTATCTATTTCATCTCCAACAAAAGAAAATCCTGAGCCATAAGGAGTACCTGTATCTTCATCATTAATTATAAATTTCTGTATTGTGAGTACAAATGTTTGTCTATTATCCTCTAAAAATTTTGCTTTTATACAAGTTGCAGCATCAGTTTTTTTACGTAATATGATTTCATCATGCTCTTTTGCATATTCCCAACCTCCTGTTGACAATAAGGCTTTAGTAGCAATTCTGATCTTTTTTTCTTTATTATGGAAGTCTGATAACGCAGGGCTAATATAAGTTTTACCTATCTTAGGATTTTGGTAACTATCCATTATTACTCCTATAAATTGAGTCAAAATTCTCCTGATTACAAGGAATCATTAATTAATATTTTCTTATTGCATATTAATAATTTTACTGACTTGCTTGGGAGTAACCTCTAATATTTCAGCAATATTTTCAATAGAAACTTGTTTTTCTAATAAAGCATTTATAAGTACTTTCTTTTCAGCATTAGCTTTATCTTTTACTGTTTTAGTTTTATCCCTAGCAATCCTCTGCTCTTCCTTCCTAATCTGCTCAACCACCTGATAAGTTGGCACATATTTAAGGCTTTTTTCCAATTCATCCATTAAACCAATCGACCTAAAACTAGTATAAGACAAAGGGGATATTATCAAATGGTCTACAAATTCTATATTTAAGATGCGCCCCACTTGGATTAATCGATCTGTGATATCTTTATCAGTTACGGAGGGTGACAATCTTCCTGATGGATGATTATGTACAGCGATCACTCGTGAAGCATTTTTCATGACTGCTACACGAAACACATTCATTGGCTCAACATCTACCGATTTATAAGACCCTAAGGCAATGAGTTCAATATATAGAATGTAACCCGCTAGATTCATACCAACAATCCAGAAATGCTCTTTTTCTTGGTCTATTTTGTTGTCACGTAGTAGCACATTCTTCATGATATTATAGACATCATCCGTGCCTTCAATATATCGTTTATCGTTTTTAGCGAGTTTTATATCCATTATGAGGTATACTGTGTAAGAGTGAGTTTGTTAATGTTATCAATATAACATAATTCCATAGAATAAAAAGTCATTGATGGTATAGCAATAACGGCTAATTATTAGCCTTATAACCCCTAATTTGTAATACACCCTACCTTAATAAACGCCGCGCTAATAATGCTTGCATATCACGTCTGCCATCGGTAATTAAAAAAATAACGACCTGTTGGTCGATGATTTTGTAGATAAGCCGGTAGGATTTAAACAAGGTTTGACGATAATCACGATTGCCTAAATCTAGTAACTCTTTAGGAATACAGCATTTTTCATTCAAATGGCTTAAATTCTTAGCAGTTTTTAATAGTTCATCCAATACGTAATTGGCATTTTCAGAGCAGTCATACTCTGCTATATAGTCATAAATGGCAGCTAAGTCAGCCTCTGCATCTTGAGTTAAAGCGACATTATACACGAGCATTAGCTTTAGAATTATCTTTATCAAATATACAAGTGAATGCCATTGCTCCAGGTGTAATTGATACCCCCCTTAATGCAATTCATAATGCACAAGATAGAGAAAATTTAGCTAAAATGTCTCCCATGGGAAAAATTGGCAATCCGCAAAATATCGTTGATGCAGCTGTTTATTTAACGCAAAGTGAATTTGTGACAGGAACGACAATGATAGTAGATGGCGGATCCTCAACGGGTGTTTGGTAGAAAAATAACTAAAATTAAATAAAACTGTAAGTAATAATTATTTATATTTTATTGATTGATAAATATATAATTATATTGCAAAATTAGCTAATAATGTTATTTACTTGCCAATTGAATTATTAGTTAAAAGTATATTTTTTATGCTTTTAACCTAGCCAATAAGTAAGTTACAACTTAATTGAGTTAGTCATGGATGCTAAGAAAACAAATATTATTAATAAATTAAATAGGTTATTAAACCGTCAGGTTGCTTTAATTGCGGAAGATATTGATTATTTAAGTTACCAAACAGCCTCTATTCCTAGCGATATTTCTGCTTATGACGCTTATAGAATGATGACTCAATCTCAACCTAAATGGCTTAAAATATTATTTAAGATGAGAGATTTATTAGGCAGAATGGTAGGAATTAGAACAATAAAAGGTTTTGAACAGTTAAGTAAAATTATACCTAATGTTGGCGATACAGTGCATTTTTTTAACGTAATGGAGTTAGAAAAAGATAAATTAACTTTAATCATTAGAGATCATCATCTAGATGTTTGTTTGCATCTTTACTTAGTTAATGATAATGATAAACAAAATAAATTATATGTGATTACATCAGTCAAAAATCATAATTTAATTGGCAAGTTATATATGGTGCCAGTTTCTGTTCTACATCCATTTATTGTCAATAGACTATTGAGAAATCTTAACGCTAAAAAATGATTGTATTCGTAAATCAGGATTGATTTTGAATTGAACTATTAACTTTTTTACCCTTTTTTGTATGACAACAGACGTCATAATAAGTAAAATTTTTTAGCTAGAGAAATTTAGCTAAATATTTACGTAACTAATTTAAAATATATAAGGAATGTATAATGATAATTGTAACATTTAAGTTTAAAAGACCTTTGGAAGAACTATTAGCTAAATTTGAAGAACATAACAAATTTTTAGATGAGTATTTTGCCAACAATAAGTTTATCGCGTCTGGTCCTTTAGAGAATAAAACAGGTGCAATTATTGTAGTAATGAGTGATTCACTTGAAGAAGTTAAAAGTATTATGAAATTAGATCCATTTTGTATTTATGATCTTGTTGATTTAGAATTTACCTTATTTCAAGCGAATAAAATCTCGCCTAACTTATTAAGTAATTAAATTTACATTATCTGATCTGACGTGTTAAAAGTAGGTTGCATTTAATGCACCTACTTAAACGAATAATTTAATAAATAACTTGCATAAAACTAATTTTGTTTATCTAAAAACTATCCGTAGTACGATATCCACCGCCACCAGATGAAGAGCTCGATGAATAACTATTCCCACTGGATGAGGAACTTGAAGAACTTGATGAAGTTCGACTACTACTAGATGACCAGCTTGATGATGAGCGACTTGAGCGCTTAGAAGAAGATGAACTAGAGCTACTTAATATCGACCAGCCACTATTTGTACTTGAGGAAGTTGTATTATTTCTTAGCACGCGTCTAGCTAAAAGTTCCATAACTATTTTTTCAGGAGAATCACCATATTCTATTAAATTATTTAGTAGGTTATTAAGTGTGTTTGAAGAAATTTTATATTCATAAAAAGAACTAGGTATATTATTTTGCCTAAATAAATTTAACGTTTGATTAAAGCGAATAAAAATATCTTCAAGATTTCCAATTGATTGTTGAAAATGTGGAATACGTTGTTCAAGTTTTTTTATCTGTTTATCTAATTCAGGAATTTTTTTAAGTAATATATCATCTTCTTTGGATTTAGTTTGTAAGGTTAGCTGCTCAAGTTGTTTAATTGACTGATTTTTAAATAATTTTGCCAATTGCGCTGATATCTGTTTAAACTGATCACTTTGTCCTGTTTGTGTGTCATTTAATGTATTATAAGCCTCTTGCTTCTGGCGCTCAGCTTTAGCTAAATCATGTTCAATTTTAGCTAATTCAGTTTTTAATTGTGGAAGCTTCAAACTGTTTTCAACCAGTTGTTCTTTATTATTTTTTTGTTTTAAGGCCAAATCGTATAATTTTTTCTGATTATCATATTTAAATTGCGATTCTTTCATTAAGGATTCGAGTATTTTTTGGTTTTTATAATTTTCATTGAAATGAACAAATTCAGCTAGCGATTCATCCAGATTTCTAAAAATCCAACGACCCTTATAATTATCTTCGCCATAGTTTCTTTTGATTAAGTAATTGTAATAGCTATTTTTACTATACTCGGCTAATTTCTTTGAGAACTCTTTTTGGCATACTTCATAATCTTTGGTTACTTTTTCTAAACTTTCTTGTTCGATAGTAAAACGGTTAAACGATGAAACGTAATCAGGATCGCTTTCCAGTTGTAGCACCTTTTGAGTTGTAAGTTCATCTAACTTTGCAAGGGTATTTGTCAATTGCTGTTGATATTGAACAGTTTGTTTTTCTAATTTACTAAGCTTGCTAGATAAGTCACTATATAGTCCCTGCAATTGCTTAATAATATTTTGTATTTGAAAATTATCATTTTGGGGTGATTCTTTTAAATAAATGGTAGCAATTTTTTGATAAATACTAGCCTGTTCATTCTTCAAATTCAAAATGCTATCAAGGGTATCTTGTCTTTCTTTATAAGCCATATCTAAAGTGGCTTTAATACCTTGTGCTTGTTCATAAATTTTATTTTCAATTATTTTGGTCTGCATGGTTTACCACTCTAAAATCCTTCCAGATTTCACTGATTTTGGACAATTGAAGATTAAACGTCCTTTCGGTTTGGTACAAAGTTTATTGTTATCAATATGCCCATCTTGCATTTTATCGGTTTTAACACTGTTATATTGTTCTAAAGTGACTTGTTGACCAAATGTATTTACCAATTTTGATTCTCCAGTTTCAATACTTTGTACCCATAATGAATCTGAATGGTTAGTGGTTGTCATCGGTCTGACAATCAAGTACCACGATTTACCATTAGTATTGTCATGAGTGCGCTCTACTCCCGATTTATAATCTGGATGATCAACAATAGTTAATGTTAAATTGGTTTGAGCCAGTTTTATATAGTAAGCCATCATTTCTTGATAATGCTCGACATGCTCAAAATTCAAATTTTTTAAATCAGCACTTAAGGCATTTTGTAAAGCAATAATCTCACTCATATCAGAGTTAGGCACGTTTAATGCTTTTAACTGTTTCGAGTCAGATAGAATTTTATTTTCAAGTGTTTCTGCACGCCCAACAGAATTATAAAGTGATTCGATTGATTCAACATCAATATCTTGTTGTCCTTGATTAAGCTTATCAAGAATTTTATCAACAGAAATTTGTAATATAGGATATTTTTTAGTTGCCTCTATAAACTCTTTGCTTTGAATTAAGTTGGCCAATTTTTTATCTTTTTCAAGTAATTCACTTAATTCTGTTATTTGTCTGGTGATCTCAGGTAAAGTAGAGGTGATTGAGTTATCAAGTTCTTTCAGATCATTAAGTGTTTGCTGATTCATCTTAAACCTTGGCGATGAATTCTGCATTGATTCAGTAACAGGAAGATTAATCTCTTGATTAAGTAAATGAGTAATTGAGTCTTTTAATTTTTTTACAGGAACTTGTGCAAAGTGAACAGGAAGTTTATCAACTTGCAAAAATTTATTGTTAAGATCATTTAAGGTATTTTTTTGTGATAATATATGGCTATAACTTGTATCGATATTATCATTAATTTTTAAAGCATTATTTAATAAGACTAAGTTGATAAACAATAAAATAACTAAGATCACTCCGATAAATGGATAAAGTGTATTTCGTTTTATGTAACAAAAAGCAAAAAAACGAACTAACCAACTACGTTTAGGTGCAATAAATTGTAATCTTTGGTTAAACCAAAGATTAATTCCCTTCTTAATGATTTCGTCATTAACAATTTGCCCCTTAGCTTGATAATAATTTTTTATATTTTCAGCTAAGTTTGTACGCAAAGCGTTATGATCAAGGTGCTCTAGTAATAATTGTTGCTTTTGATAAAGTTCGTCAATTATTGCCATTGCACCTAGTTGGTCACTAAGCTTAATATTTGACATTAATTATTAGCCTTTAAAATAATATTATTAAAGCGTTGTTTACCATCTTCAACAATACGATCTATCTCTTTGGCATTATCAATTGATTCATTACGTAGTTCAGCAATTAATTGTTGACTTGATTCTTGATAATTGACAATAGCATCGACTAACGCACGTAAAGAATCAGCTTTAATGGTTGAGCTATATCCAGCACGTAAGCTTTCTTCTAATTGCTTATTACCAGCAGATGCAATGCTTTCAATACCTTTATTCATGCCATCTTTCATCGCTTCTAAAGTTTTAGTACTTTCGCTTAAACCAGTTAAAGAAGTGATTGATGCACTTAATGCAGTAAAAACAATTTCATTGGTGGAAAAAAAGCTTACACTTTGTTGATAAACTCGTTCTTTCACAGAGGTTGTTTGTTGTATACGGGCAAAGACTGCTTCTGCTGAATTATATGAAACGGTTAAATTATTGGCTAAATCCAATATTATTTGGTAACGACTGTCTTCTTGTTGAACATTACGTAATGCTTCATCTCGGATAAGCTCTAAACGCGCTTTTGCCAGATGATCATCTTCACTAAAATTATCTACATCGGCAATGGCTAATGCTAACTTATCTTTACATTCTTCTAGGCGAGAGGTTGCTATTTGAACTAATTCTTCGGCAGTGATTTGCGCTTGTTTCAATCCAAATCGAAAATCTTGATAGGCATTTAGAATAATATGCTCACGCTCAATTTGATTACCGGTTTCTTGCGATACCTGTAAATAGGTCTTTTTTATCAGATTGAATCGGTCGGGAATAGAGCCTCGTTGTAGTTTCATCCAACCTATTTTTATTCTTTCAAAAAAGTCTAATCGGCCATCATCCAGCCAACCTAGCATTTTTTCCATATCTGTTCGGATACTATCAAAATGATTAACAATTTTAGTATAACGTTGTGAAACTTCAACACCATCTATTTGTTCGCGAACCACTTGATTAAAAGCACTTTGTTGTTGTAAGGTTCGTGCTATTTCGATAACTCGATTTTTATCAATTTCGGCAACATTATCCAATAACTTTAAAATTGGCGCATCGGCTTGTGGTTTAATAATAATTCCGATTTTATTTAATAATTGTACTGCTCTATCAATATAAGGTACGACCTGGCTAGACATTTATAAATCCTTTAATTTTTATTATTACATCGACAAATCTGCTAAATTATATCTTAATATATTGTTTACAACAATTTATCTCAATAGCCTTTTAGATTATTAAAATAACCATCAAAGACAATAGTTTTAAGTATAAAAGTAATTAATCAGGGGGGATTTTAATGAATGTGGAGGGTTATATTTTGACTGGCTTTCTGTTTTAGTTTTGTGTAATGTTGTTAATTTAGCATTTACGTTATTTCATGTGGCTAAACGTTCGACTAATATCTTCAGTAATTAAATTTCCCTTCTCTGATTTGCTAAAAATAGCAGTGTATAGTGAATCTATTTAATTGAATAATTTGAAAAAAATATTAAATAAATCACTTGGCTAAAACTTATTTGATTTTTTACATATATTAATATATTTTATTCTTTTGATTGCCAATTTACCTACAATGTGGTAAAAATGCACTCCGTTCCAATCAGTTTTCTTTTTTTGAAAATTAAATTATCCATAACATAGCTTTTCTTTTTCTATTTTAAATTATTTACTAATTTAGTCATATTATTTGATAAATAAAGTCTTTTTTATTTGTTCGAAATTTTTGCCACGCTCCACAATTGTATTAATTTCTTAGCTGTAATAAGCAAATTGTCATGCACTTAATAGCACTACTTAAAAATTCTCTATTAGATTTTTCAAATAAAAATGTTGTTTTACCAATATAGATTTATTTTGGAGAGGAAATAATGAATAAAGTATTTAAGTTAGTTTGGAATGCACAGCGTCAGGCGTACGTCGTTACATCAGAAAAAGCGCAATCTAAAGGTCGATTGTTTTTAATTAATTTATTATCAGCTATCAGTTTAACATTAGTCATGACCCCAATGAGTTATGCCCAATGTGATAGTTCATTACTCAACAATAATTGCGCCCGAAACGTTACTAATGAGATTGCCAATAAAAATTTATCTAATAATCACTTATCTAATAAACAAATCAATGCTTATGTTAACTCACTTTTCGGTGTTAGTAATTTTAACGATCCAGTAGACATATTACTATCCAAGCATATTGAATCTGAGGATGATGGTTATAACTATACTAGTGATAATAGTGTTAGTGACATAAATTTACATCAATCTGCTGGAGATATTATTGGTGGTAAAAATGGTATTAATCTTAATCATAATGGTAATGGTTCAAGTGGTATTACGATATCAGGTGGTGTCACTGGTAAACAAGGCGATGGAATAAAAACTATAAATAGCTCCTCTACCCAAGATCTAAACATCACAGAACTTGTTGGTGCCAATGTTCATGGTCAAAGCAATGGAATTAACGCCGAAAATAATGGACACGGGATAACAATAATTTCAACTGCGGACTCGGTTATCGGTGATGAACTTGATGGTATTTTGGCTGTAAACGATGGAGATACTCAAGGTTTAAAAATAATCCAATCTGCAGGTAATATTCATGGGAAAAAAAATGGTATAAATGCTGATAATAGAGGTAAAGGCAGAACCAATATTACTTCTAATGGAGAGGTGGTTGGAGATGAAAATGAAGGTATTAATGCCGTTAATGAACAAAATGCAGGTGATTTACTGATTTCACAAAATGGTGGCTCTATTACTGGTGGACTTAATGGTATTAAAGCTAACAATCAGGGCAATGGTTCTACATCAATTACGGTTTCAGCTAATATTATTGGTCAACAAAATGATGGGATCTATGCCAATAATAGCAGCAACACTCATGATTTATCGGTGACCCAAAATTCAGGAGTTATTAATGGTAAATTAAATGGTATCAATGCTGTTAATAATGGCAATGGATCAACTATTGTCACAACTTCTGGTACAGTTACTGGTAACGAAAAAGATGGGGTAAATATCACTAATCAAGCCAATACGAATAAATTAACTTTTAATCAATTAAAAGGTGAAATTACCGGTAAAGAATACGGCATAAACATAGTTAATAATGGTAATGGTATAACTTCGATTTCAAGTCATGGTGCTATCGAAGGACAACAAAAAGACGGTATATTTGCTACCGGTAGTGCCAACACAACTGATTTAAACGTTAATCAAACAAGTGGTAGTATAAAAGGTGCACTTAATGGAATGAATCTGACTAATCAAGGTACTGGTTCAACTTTAATTACCACTAATGGCGAAGTCATTGGCCAACAAAATGATGGCCTTTATGCAGTAAATCAGGCTAACACCCACGACATGACGGTTAATCAATCTGCAGGCACGATTTCTGGTCAATCTAATGGTATTAATATTCACAATGAAGGCAATGGATCTTCTGTTATTGGTAGCTCTGGTGATATAACCGGTGAGACTAATTATGGTATTGTTGCTGTTAATGAGACCAATACCAAAGATCTTACAATTATCCAATCGTTAGGTAATATCAATGGTAATCAAGATGGTATTAATATTGAACATAAAGGGACTGGGTCAACAACGATTTCAACTGCAGGGCAAGTATTAGGCCATCAAGGTAATGGTATTTATGCTCTAACTCAAACAAACAGTCAAAATTTAACAGCAAAACAATCATCAGGCCGTATCTATGGCAAAAAAAGTGGTATTAATTTTAATAATAATGGTAATGGATCTACATATGTAAATACTTTTGGTGATGTCATTGGTGAAGAGAATGAAGGGATCTTAATTAATAATGACAGTCATAGCCAAGATGTCAATGTGATGCAGACATCAGGGCTGATTAAAGGTAATACTAATGGGATTAATATTAGTAATAAAGGTAGTGGTAAAACAACAGTAACTTCGTCTGGTGACATTATTGGTAGTCAATATAATGCCATTACATTACTCAATGATCAAAATAGCCAAGATATCACAGTGTCACAATTAGATGGTAATATGCAAGGGGAGTCATACGGCATGTATATCACTAATAATGGCAAAAGTACTACAGCGATCACTACTTCAGGCAATGTAACTGGTGCTGGGAATGATGCAATCCGTGTGTTTAACAATAATAGTGCTACGGATTTAAAAATCAATCAATTAAAAGGCTCTATAACCGGTAATCAAGATGGTATAAATATAGAAAATGATGGTCAAGGATTAACCAATATTACTACTTCAGATAACGTTATCGGTAAACAACGAGATGGTATAGCAGCGAAAAATGGTACTAGCTCTAAAAGTCTTAATGTTATCCAATCTGCTGGTGAGATTGATGGTAATCGCTACGGAATATATGCAGTCAATAGTGGTCAAAGTTCTACGGTAATTAGTATTGCCGGTAAAGTGATTGGTAATAATAATGACGCCATTTTTGCTGTTGCTGAGTCAGCTACAAACAACTTACTTTTTAGTCAGAATAAAGGTAGTGAGATTAATGGCAAACTCAATAGTGTCAATCTTACCAACAATGGGCAAGGTTCAACGAATATTAAAGTTGCTGGTCAAATCATTAGTCAAACTTTAGATGCTATCATTGTAGCTAATAATGCCAATACTAGTAGTCTATCCTTTAGACAAGAAGCCGATAGTAATATTCAGGGAGAAATGAATGGCGTTAATCTTACCAATAATGGACGAGGTTTAACGAATATTATAGCTGAAGGTGATATTAGTGCTAATCAAGGTTCAGGCATATTAGCCGCTAATGGTGATACCGCAACAGATTTATTTGTTAAACAATCCGATGGCGTCATCAATGGTTTTGATAATGGTATTATGGTGACCAATAATGGTACAGGTATGACTGAACTTGATATATCAGGAAAGGTAGTTGGCCAAAATAATATAACGGGAATAGGCATTAATACTTCTGGTAAAGAAGGCCTTAAAACTTATATCAATTTGAATCAAGGTGCAGATGTTTCATCGGCTAGTGGTATTGCGATTAAAAATGAAACAACTGATTCAATTATTTCCCTCAATAATGGTTCTAAAGTTAGTGGTCAAATTAGATTGGGTACTGGCAATGATACCTTATTTATCAATGAGGGTGCAGATATATCACAATTGACGGTTGTTGATGGGGGCAATAAATTACTTCGCGTAGATGGATCGTCTGATGTTGATAGCCTTAACCTTAATACTCATCTTATTGGTTCATCTACCTCTAATGGTTTGATAGGTGATGTGGCTATTATTGGCTGGGAAAATATTAATCTTAGCAGTATTGCTAGACTAACACTCACTGGTGATTTAAATACTGATAAATTAACTATTAATTCAGGTGCTATGGTGGATCTTAAATCTGGTCTGCACCAATCTAATATTAGTGGTAGTGTTTATAATAGTGGTGTGATTACCCTCGGTAATCAATTTGCAGGTGACCGTTTAACGATTGCTGGTGATTATATTGGGGATGATGGTAAGTTAATCTTTGACACGGTTGTGCAAGATAGTGATAGTCCAACCGATCGATTATTTGTACAGGGTAATGTTTCGGGGAGTACCTTTATCGAAATTAATAACATTGATGGTTTAGGTGCTGATACTAGTAATACTAATGGTATTGAATTAGTACATGTTGATGGATCAAGTAGTAATGATGCTTTCAAAATGCAACAAGGTCATCTAGATGTTGGAGCATATGAATATTATTTACATAAAGGTGATCTTAATAACCAAAATAATAACTGGTATTTACGTTCTTACTTACCGAATAATTCTGATGACCCAGCTAACCCAATTGATCCACAAGAGCCTATAGATCCAACTATAAATCCAGCTCCTGACCCAGAAAAAACGGGCAGAATAAAAACTTATCGTAAAGAAGTATCGATGTTTGGAGCAATAGCGGAACAACTTCGTTTAGCAGATAACCTTATGCAAAGTAATTTACATCAACGTATTGGTAATGCGCCATTGTTGGATTCATCAATAGGGTGGGGACGAATTATCACTAAACGTATTAATGTAAAACAGAATGGTACCGCTAATGCACACAGTAAAGGCAACTATTCTGGTTTCCAATTGGGTAGTGATATTTGGCAAAATAACGATTGGCGAATAGGCGGATACTTCGGTTATTTACATGGTAATTTAAGTGTTGATGGCTTTGCTAGTGGTAAATATGGGCGTATAGGTAGCAATGGTATTAATTCATACTTTATGGCTGCTTATAGTACTTATATGCAAAACGATGGGAGTTATTTCGATATGGTTTTACAAGCTGCGCGCCATCGAGTTGATGTAAATCCAAATAGTAATAAAAATAGCAAACAAAAAGCAAATAGTTTGAATGCCTCCATGGAAACGGGTAAACCATTTGATTTATTTGATAGTAATTGGAAAATCGAACCTCAAGCACAAATTATTCACCAATGGTTAGACTTAAAAGATAGTCATATCAATGGTAAAACTAAAGTAAAACATAGTGATAATAATGCTTGGTTATTCCGTATTGGGGCTAGATTTGAAGGTGATTATAAGGCTGATAATCAATTATGGCGTCCTTATGCTCGGGTAAACCTTTTCTATTCACCAAGTGGTGCTGATCATGTCACTTTTGCTAGTAAAAATGCTGCTACTGAGTTAAGTAATGGGGCTAAATCATTCAGTTCTGAATTAGCCATTGGTGGTAGTTATGAAGTTAATAATCAAATTAGTGCGTATAGTGAGATTGGCCACACTTGGACTCATGGTGGCGACGCCAGAGTTAAAGCGCCAATTAGTGCTTCTATAGGTATCCGGGCTAATTGGTAATCGTTAAATAAAATTTTGTTAACTTTGCAAAGCCGATATTACTTGATAAATATCGGCTTATTTAATTATATATAATTCTTTTTCAAATTCTTGTTTGATTGGAAAATTAAATATTAAGGTTGCGTTTAGTCAGCCACTCGACAATTGCTGGATCACGATGTGAGAAGAATGCACTAGTTGCGGTATCAATTGCGGTAATATTGATGATATCTTGATTTGAAAGTTCAAAATCAAAAACATTAAAATTTTCAGTCATTCGTTCTTTTCTAGTTGATTTTGCTAAGCAGACAATTTGTCTTTGTATTAACCAGCGTAAAATAATTTGGCCAACTGATTTATTATATTTATTGGCAATAACAGTTAATACTGGGTGATTAAAAATATTGTTTTTTCCCTCAGCGAATGGCGCCCACGCTTCTGGTTGAATAGTTCTACTTTGTAGCCAAGGTACTGTTTGCAATTGTTGATTAAATGGATTAATTTCGATTTGATTAATGGCAGGCTTAATTTTATTAAAAGCTATTAAGTCAGCAACACGGTCTGAATGAAAATTACTTACACCAATGGCTTTAATTTTTCCTTGTTGATACAACTCTTCCATTGCTCGCCAAGCGCCATGAATATCACCAAAAGGTTGATGTATTAAATATAGATCAATGTAATCTAATTGTAGTAAATTTAGCGATTGTTCAAATTGAATTTTAACACCTTCATAGCTAGTACGATTTAACCAAAGTTTGGTAGTAATAAAAAGATCTTTTCGGTTAATTCCACTCACTTTAATTGCATTTCCGACTTGGCGTTCATTTTGATAAGCTGTAGCGGTATCAATTAGGCGATAACCAACATCAATTGCATCTAATACCGCTCGCTGACATTGTTTTTCATCAATTTGATAAACACCAAAACCTAAAATAGGCATTTCAATGCCGTTATTTAATTTTGTGCTTTTCATGATGCGCACCTCTAACATTAAAATTAACTGAAAATATTAACGGTTGTCTTTTCGAATGATTATTTATTAATCTCACTATTAAGTAAAGTAGAAATGTTATCTCAACAGTCAACAAATGACTTGTTTTATAGTCGGTTTTTCTTGCTATTTACCTTTATTTTTATCTTCAAAAACCCCTTTCCTCAAATTTTTTTTATATTTAGTAAATTATTACTTTGATAAACTTTAATCAGTTAATAATTGTATTAAATAGAGTGGAAGAGTTTATGAT
>NZ_NASN01000040.1:0-23705 GCF_002142015.1 Gilliamella sp. A7 | reverse complement strand
GTTAAAAACGATGTTATGAATTTTTTCATAATCTCACCTCAGATAATCTAATGATTTGTAATAATAATTTCCTTAAAAACTAAAACCCAAAAATATTTTGCAATATATTTTGAGTAAATTCAGTCTAATTATCTGCAACAATCTTAACAATATTAATCTATTTCTTTTTATTATTTATGATATCAAAGTCACTTTTTTGAGGAACTTGTAAAATTTAATTTATCAAGTTTAATGGTTATGTCATACTAGGTATATTCAATTAATGTTCTATAGGTAATATGATGGCAAATAAATGTGAGCAGATTTATCAGGAAATATTATTGCAGATCAAAAGTGGAGATTTAGATTGTAACAGTGCTCTTCCCTCTTCAACTGATTTAAGCGCAATATATAAGACTTCCCGACCAACAATTAGTAAAGTATTTTCAAGATTAAAAACGGAAGGTTATATTGAAGGCAAACAAGGTGGTAAGTTTTATGTTAGACAACCCAAAGATCAACAAGTAAGCAAATATATTTTTGGAATATTGGCTCCTCGTTTAGAACAAGATGAAAGTAGAATGATTCTTGATAGTTTATATTCTGAGATAGCAAGTTTAGCCAATAATTATCAGTTTTCTCTTTTATGGGCTGGGATGCTGACCAAAAGTCAGGATATACAATCTATTATAAATGACGTAGAAAGAGTCATCATTAATTATACAAAAAATAATATTAACGGAATATTTTTCACGCCTTTAGAGTTTCACCCTTACGCGAATATCATAAATAAAAGAATAATGGATTATCTGACACTCTACAATATTCCTTGTATATTGTTAGAGAGAGACTATTGCGTTTTCCCTTCTCGAGGTAAAGCTGACTTAGTTAGTATCGATAACATTGCCGCAGGTTACGTTGTCACAAATCACTTTATTGAACAGAAAAATACTCGAATTGCATTTGTATCAAAAAGTGATTCAGCTAATACCGTTGCTTTAAGAACAATTGGTTATAAACAAGCACTCTATGATGCAGGTATTTCAAAAATTAACGATTGGATAATTCAAGTACCACAAATTGATGAAAAAGTAATTAATCAATTGGCTAAATTGAACATTAAACATGTAGTTTGTGGTAATGACTTTACAGCAATGCAATTAATCTCATTGAATCAAAGAATAAATCCAAAACAAAAATTATTTACGATTAGCTTTGATGATGCTGATTATGCAGGACATCTATCTACCCCACTGTCTACTTATAAACAACCATTAGCTTGTATAGCTTTGACTGCGGTAGAAACTTTAATCCAAAGGATAAATAATCCAACCTTACCAATTCGTACTATATACGTAAATGGTGAATTAGTTATCCGTGCATCAAGTGGAGCATAATAAAGAACTCAATAACCAGTCGATAAAATACAGCCAAAATTAATATATATTTACATATATATTCAAATATATAATATTGTATATGTTACTGAACATATTTAGAAAAGGAAATCTTAATGAATAAATTTTATAACATATATAATGTATTAATGATTGGCTTAATCAGTTTAATTTTAAGTGGATGTCAACAAGCAATCAATACAAATAATACTTCAAATGATAGAGGTATAGGAACTCAGTGGGGCGAAGGAGTCGAATCTCATGTTCGTGAAGTTAAATTAGATCGCATTAATGACACACCTATAGACATTGCGGTAATCCATTATTCGAAGAAAGAATTTATGTCGGATGGAAAAATAATTAAGGAACTCATGTTAAATGGCGATGTTGGCATGTCAATAATCGATGATAACAATAATAAATGGTCTCTTTACAGATTACGTAATAAAATTAACATGATAGGTGAGGCAGGCAAAAGTTATCAACTTTATTATGTCAATTATTCAAAGAATACTTATGAAATTGTAGCTACAGTTGACGGATTAGATGTTATCAACGGAAAAGCAGGTTCATTGAAAAATAATGGTTACATTCTAAGACCTTATAGTACGTTATCAATTAAAGGATTTCGAAAAAACGACAGTGAAGTTGCCACATTTACATTTTCGCAAGCATCTAAAACTTATGCAAATCATACCGATGAAGGTTCAGCAAACAATATTGGAGTAATTGGTACAGCAATTTTCCCATTGGAAAATAGTAATCAATATAAGAGAGCACCGAATTTTAACGCATTCCCTGCCGATAGTTATAATAGCAAATATGCTAAACCACCAAAATATTAAGTTTAATCGAGTAAATTATAGTTATAAATTATTCCACCAATAATCTTTGGTGGAATAGTGAAATCAAAAGCTAAATTTTCAAAAATAATTCTCTACTCTTAAAAGGTTTTGAACCTACATAAGGTTTTAAAGCCATTCGAGTAAAACGTTTAGCAGCTTTAAGGGTATCGATAGTTAGAAACTCTCTTTTACCTAAAGCTAAGACCTGTTCACCGGTGAAACTGGTACTATTTTGTAGCAAACTACTAATAAAACCTTTTTCTGATTGATATTGATAATGCATGGTTTCAACAATATCATCGCCCGTTGCACTGCAATGAAAAAAGTCAACGTGATAGCCCAAATTCTCAAGTAATGCTAATTCAAATGCACGCAACACATTTTCAGCTGGCACTTGTTGTGCCAATTGTTGTAGGCTTATCAAATAATCATCAAATAGCGTATTAGTTTCGGTTTCAGCCAATAACACTCTATGCAATAACTCATTTAAATAAAAAGCACTGTATAAAAAAACTGACGCAAGCGGTAATGTCAGAGATATTGCCTCAACTCGTCGCAAATTCTTGATTTCCCCCGGGCCTGAATATTGAATAATCAATGGTGTAAAAGGTTGTAAAATCCCCTTTAATACTGATTTTTTACGTCTAGCCCCTTTAGCTAGAATAGTCACTTTACCCACATTTTCAACAAATAAGTCAACTAATAAGCTACTTTCGCTATAGGTACGAGTATGAAGAACAAATGCTCTTTGCCAATTTTCCATCAATGATTTCCGTCAATAAAAACGCTTGTTTTTTATTTAAAAAACGAGAGTGATTAAAATTTGTATGATTTAGGCAATTTTAATCTGAAATTTTATTAAAAATCCGATATAATCAATACTTAATTATAGGATAATAACAAAAGAGTAACTATGGAACTATTTTCAACAATATTACTTCTGGTCTTAATTGTATCACTTTCTGGTGTTGTTATAAAAATGTTGCCGATCCAAATTCCTTTGCCATTAATGCAAATACTATTGGGTTGTCTTTTAGCTGCTTTGGGTGTGTATTTGAAATTCGATCCTGAACTCTTTCTCGTATTATTCATACCTCCCTTGTTATTTGCTGATGGTCGAAAAACTTCAGTGAAAGATTTTGTCTACAATTTTAGAGAAATTGTCGGATTAGCTCTGGTATTAGTCGTAATTTCAATTATTGCACTAGGATATCTACTTTATTGGATGCTTCCAAACGTTGAATTACCAGCAGCTTTAGCATTAGCAGCAGTACTATCTCCTACCGATGCCGTTGCTCTTAGTGGAATCGTCGGTAAAGGAAGAATTGAAAAAGAAAAAATGGAAATCATTGAAGGTGAAGCATTAATGAATGACGCTTCTGGCCTTGTTTCATTAAAATTTGCCATCGCAATAGCGGCAGGTGCTTTGCAATTTAACCTACTACAAATCAGCATTTCATTTTTCGTGGTTGCAATTGGTGGACTTGCTGTAGGGGTTTTATTTACTTGGTTATATGCACGAATCTTACGTAAGATAAACCAATTAACTCATAATGATCCTGCTATTCAAATTGTATTACTATTCTTACTACCATTTGCGGCTTATATCATTGCTGAAGAATGTCATTGTTCTGGAATTCTAGCGGCTGTTAGTGCAGGTATGACTGTAAACCAATCTGGTATGATGCGAAATGCACCGTTAACAGCCCGTCTACAATCTGATAGTACATGGTCAATGTTAACCTTCGTGTTTAATGGTTTTGTATTCCTTTTATTAGGAATTCAATTGCCAAGTATCTTATCAACTACTTTTACCGAAAATCAGACCGATGCTTCAATTGAATTATGGCAATTATGTTTGATTGTTCTATTTGTTTTTGTAGTCCTAATGGGCACTCGATTCGCATGGTTATGGGCAATGAAACATATGCCAACAATGCCTTTCGGAACAAAACGCCCGTTAGCATTCAGAGCATATACCAATCGTGATCTTTGGATTTCAACTTTTGCTGGTGTCCGTGGAGCGATTACTTTAGCTGGTGTATTATCAATTCCAATGACTATCGGCGGTCGTTACCAATTAGTATTTATTGCTGCAGGGATCATATTAGTTTCATTAATTTCAGCAGTAATTATATTGCCTATCCTTTTACGCGGTAGTGTAATTTTGGATAATTCAGCACAAGACAATGAAATTTTAACAGTTAAAGGGCAGATGGCAGAAGAAGCTATCGTTAGCCTTGAAAAAATGCAATCCAGCCTTTTGCAAGAAACTTCAGAAGAAGGACTAGATCAAGAGATTATTCATGAAGTAGGATCGCGGGTAATTGGTTCATTAAGACGTAGAACAGGACTTAAAGATTTAGAACAAAAAGCACTTGAAGCTGAAAATCTTGAAAGACGTATGCGCTTGGTGGCAATTGGTGCTGAACGTACAGCATTACTTCAAATGAAAATTCGCAATGAAGTGAGTGAAGAAACGTATGAGCATCTCAACACAGATTTAGATATTTATGAGAAGATGATTTCTGGAGATGCATAAATGATTGGCAATAAACACCAATTACTTGGCAAAATTCATTCTCAATTTGTCGATAAAGCACCACAAGTGCTAGGTTTAACTTTACGTTGTATACCTTTCGATTTGAAAAAGCGAACGATTGAACAATTGCTGCAATTACAGTTCAAAAATTCGCTTGAAGATGGTGATCTCGACTTTTTAGAAAATCGTTGGCTTAAAATACAAGTAACCGATCTGCAATTAATTTGGTTTGTGAGTTTAATTGATAACAAACTAGTTGTGAGTCGTGAAGAAATTCCCGATGTTAGCTTTATTGGTAATGCTAACGATTTGATTATGATTGCAACTAGACGACAAGATCCTGATACATTATTTTTCCAACGTCGACTAATTGTTGAAGGTGATACAGAATTAGGTCTTTATGTAAAAAACCTAATGGATTCAATTGAAATAGAAGCTATGCCAAAGTTTTTGAGAATAACACTGGAAAAATTAGCAGATATTATTGAAAGTGCACCTAAAGACTGAATCACACTAAAAAGGGAATAATAAATTCCCTTTTTTATTAATTGATATTATTTAAATACTAATTATTTTTAGTAAATAGAAGTCATTTTTATTGAAAAATTAGTATTGATTAAATTAATATGCATATTAACGATGGATCACTACTTCGTTAATTATTCTCTACCTGCCCCATCTCTTACCGTTAAAACAATGTTAGCTTTGCATAAGTATAATGGAGAGAATCAATTATGAATAATATAACAAAAACACTATTATTTTTTATTTCCTTTATCATTGTTACGCCTGGATTTTGTACTGATTTTTACAATAGAAATGAAGGTGATTATATTATCAATAACTTTCGATTTAATGATGGTAATACAGTCAAAAAATTAAAAATCCATTATGTCACACTCGGAAATCCTAAGAGCAAACCAGTCTTAATTTTACATGGCACAACTGGCGATGGTAATTCAATGCTTAATGATAGTTTCGGGCATGCATTATTTGATAAAGGAAAACCGTTAGATGCTGAAAAATATTTTATTATATTACCTGATGCAATTGGTACGGGTAAATCATCAAAACCTTCTGACGAACTAAAAGGAGATTTTCCTCATTATGATTATGGTGACATGGTTAATGCTCAATACCAACTGTTGAAAAATGGATTAGGCATAAATCATCTTGAGCTTATTATTGGGAACTCAATGGGAGGCATGAACACTTGGTTATGGATTACTAAATATCCCGACTATATGACAGCTGCAATTCCAATGGCTGCAACCCCTTCTCCAATGTCTAGTCGAAATTGGATTATGAGAAAAATACTTATCACTTCAATTAAAGATGATCCTGATTGGAACAATGGGTTTTATATTAAACAGCCAGAAAAATTTCAAACTGTTTATAATTATTATGATATAGCGACTAATGGTGGCGATATTGCTTGGCAAAATAAGGCCTATAATACGGCAAAAACAGAAGAAATATTATCAGACAAGTTAAAAGAACGTGTTAGCATGGATACTAATGACTTTTTATATCAATGGGATGCCGCAAGAAACTTTGATCCAACACAAGATTTAACTAAGATAAAGGCGTTTATTTTAGTTATTAACTCAGAAGATGATGAAAGAAATCCGCCAAATACTGGTTTGATGGAAAAAGCATTGAAAGATATTGTAGCAGCCAAATATTATCTTATCCCAGCCAGTGACAAAACCAGTGGTCATGGCACTACAATGAATGCAAACCTTTGGATTGAGGAATTAAAAATATTTTTAAAAGAACTCGAAACCTATTACTAAATTAAAACATCGATTAAAAGTGAATATATCCCTATATTCACTTTTAATATTCTGATTAGAATTGCAAAGATAATATAACTCTTTAAAAACAGATATAATAAAGTAACAATATAAATTCCATCACATTTAAACTTTATCCAATAAGTCTTATTGTAAGATCAAACAATACTTTTTGCTGTAGATAATTATAAATAAAATATAATGTGATTTTACTCAAGTTACCTTTATTAGACATAATGTCGTATAAAATCATATAGCGACTAATTAGCTAAAATGAACTTAAAAAATCGCTAGTAATCAATACATTTTACTTTTTTTTCTATATTTCTTAAGTTTGTACACTCCAAATTTAGGAGACACCGCTTTTTAATTGCTCTAGCTTCCTCTAACTTTATCCGATCAAGTATATTACGCTTTTCTTTCTCTTTTACTAATAATTTTGCTTTAGTTTCTTTAAGCTAACCAATTACGGTTATCGCTGATAGAAAAAATATACCAAGAAAGAAAATAATAAAAATACTTAAAAAAATCTTATCTAACGGTGTTTCGCTGTCCTTTCCTCTACTAGATTGGAAAGAATGAAAAGAATAATAACGAACCCGAGCAACATTTGTTCTACGATGAGCAAAACCTAAGCATTTTTTATAACAATAATAAAAAAACTAATACTAAAATAATTTTGTTTTCATTATTTACACTTTTCACTGATAAACTTGTTGTCATTACCCTGAATTTTTTCTATTTGTCGATTTCTATCACATTCCCATTGTTCAGGTGGATACATCTCATTCCAGGCTGCCATCAACTTATTATCAGAATCCGATAAATTTATATTGTATTTATTGCGCATGTAGAAATATGTTCGTGCAATTACGCCTCGAATTTGTTGTCTAGGTTGAAAAATTCGTGCTTTAAAATCAACTGCAGACTGACATTGTCCATATTGGTTAAATTCTTTGGTAAATTGTGAATATCGATAATTAGATCGGTCACCATTCACTTCACCAATAGCTGGTTGTAAATTATGCAAATCACCTTCCATTGCATTAAAGGTTGGATCCTTTTTACACTCTTTACGCCCTCCCTCTCGCCAACATTGCAAATGCCTGCCAAAATTCTCTGCAGGCATAACATGCTCCCATTCGATGCGAGATGCTCTTTGTTCATTTTTTCTTGGTTTATAGCCACATTGGTTAAAATCTACGAAACTTTTATTACTATCGAATGAAAATTGACATCCACAATAGAATGTTGTTTGATTAGGATTTGATTTATAAATTTTAACTAATCGAGTTTTAGCAGTATTGAAATTTTGCTTGCTAATTGCAACTTTTGAAGATTCTACTTCAACAGAAGCAGATTTTGATTGAGATTCACCTAAAACATGATAAGAATCAATCCTACATGTTTTATTGGTTGATATACATGAGTTACCACAAGGTATACCCTTTTTACAGTTTTTAGCATAACAATTTGTGGTAAACACGAAACAAATAGCTAAAGCTAGAATAATTTTTTTTACGAAATCCATTTCGAAACACCAATAATGAAACAATAAATTATTTACATTCCATGTAAGCTAGCTTAAAAGCATAATCATCAACAAGATGACTGATAACATCACGCTATTTATTAGATAACGACTTAAGAAGAATTACAGTGAAATAGTTATTTTAATTCTGCTACTATTAGTAAGCTTGATAGTTTACAATATAGGCAAAAGGTTATTTTTACAATATTTAATTTAATTATAACAACAATTTAACTAAAAAATCAAGGTGGTTTAATTGGTGTTAACTAGAGTTGCGATAAATCTACATAGTAACAAAAATCGTAGTATAAAAATAAAAGATTTAAATTAAATATCGATAATATAGCTGTGATTAAAGAAACTGCTATTGATATTAATATGTAAGGAGCCGACCAGGTCGGTCGAAGCGACTAATTTCTTTAAAGATAATAAAAAAGCCTTAGAAAAGGCTTTCCTGATAATTCAATATCGAACGTTGCGCTTGTAGCGTAATTTTATTTAGATATTTCATTGGATTTCCATATATCCAACAAGAACAAGCTTTAGGTGTTATTATATCTTTTTTAAGTGCTTTTCTGGAATTACTACCGATAAAACTATTCTTTTTAGTGTTTAATCTGCTGTCGTCTATAGCTTTTAATTTTCATACAATTTTTATATAAAATAGTGATAAATTTATTTTTTGATATGTGTTATTTTTATATTAAATCCATCTTCAACTAAATCAACAAGATTAACATCATTCCCTTTGTAGTGCTCTATCATAAATGGTCTTAAACGAATGAATATATCATAAAAATTTCTATCAATATGGGTTTCTATAGCTGAATCAAAATAAGTATGTATTAATTCCTTATTATCCTCTTCTTCGAAATAAAAACCAAAGTATTGAGCTATACCTTTATTTCGCTTATTAATATCTGAAGCTAGCTCATTTTTTTCAATAATATCAGGAACAAACTCAATACTGACCACATCGTCTGATACTTTAATATCGGTAAAAATAAAATGAGATAATTTTATATTTCCGTCAATCACAACATCATCTTGAAGATAAACTAATAACATAATAATTCATCCAAATTAACTATTCTTACAATTCTAAACTCTTTCTTCAATACAGATAAAATAAATTTTATATAAGATAAAAAGCATATTAGCTATTTATTAACCTATCAATCTTTCGATTAATAAGGATTAAAACATAACATTTGTGACAGGGTAACAAATATAATATCCAATTTTTAAAATTAACTTAAAAAAACGACTATTCATCAATATTTAACAAATTAATTATTTTAATAAATTTATCATAAAACCTATGTTTTGAGTATTATTATAAACAAAGATAATTGAAATAATTTTTTATAACTTATTGTAAAGTCAGTTTAAAGATTAACTATTAGAATTTATTTATCTTTACATCATTGTAATGCCCATAAATAAAATTAGCTAAATAATGATATAATCAATTGAAATTAAAATGAAAACTTAAGAGCAAAATAACAGAATGAAAAACGATCAAATACAGCCTACTTTTTACTTCCATGATTACGAAACTTTTGGCATCAATCCGGCTTTAGATCGTCCAGCACAATTTGCCGGCATTCGAACCGATAGTGATTTTAATATCATTGAAAAACCCTTAGTCATTTATAGCCAAATAGCGCAAGATTATTTACCCAATCCTGAAGCTGTACTTATCACTGGCATTACACCACAAAAAGCAAATCAAAATGGTTTATGTGAAGCTGAATTCACCAAACTAATCCATCAAGAATTTAACCGACCGAATACTTGTATCTTAGGTTATAACAACATCCGCTTTGATGATGAAGTCACTCGCAATATTTTATATCGTAATTTTTATGATCCTTACTCTTACAGTTGGCGTAATGGTAATTCACGTTGGGATCTGCTTGATGTCGTTAGAGCATGTTATGCATTAAGACCTGAAGGTATTAACTGGCCAACTAATGATGCTGGTTTACCGAGTTTTCGTTTAGAAGATTTAACTAAAGCGAATAATATCGCCCACGAGCATGCTCATGATGCAATGTCAGATGTGTATGCCACTATTGCCATGGCAAAACTTATCAAACAAACCCAACCAAAGTTGTTCAATTATTTCTTTACATTACGTAATAAAAACAAGGTTGCCGAGCTAATTGACATTGTAAATATGACACCTATTGTTCATGTATCAGGAATGTTAGGTAGCCATAGAGGCAATATGTCATTAGTCTGCCCTATTGCATGGCATCCAACTCAAAATAATGCAGTTATAGTCTGTGACCTAACTGGAGATATTGATTCAATTATTGATTTACCAGTCGAGACTATTCAGGAAAAACTTTACACCAAAACAGCCGATCTTGAGTTAGACGAGCAGCGTATTCCATTAAAACTGATTCATATAAATAAATGTCCAATTATTGCGCCATTAAGCACATTATTAGCTGATAACGCAAAGCGTTTTAATATAGATAAACAACAATGTTTAATTAATCAACAAAAACTACTACAAAACCAAAATAAGTTACAGGATAAAATGCGTGAGCTATTTAGTATCAATAATGATTATCCAGTTAGTAGTGATGTTGATGCACAAATTTATAGTGGATTTTTAAATGGTCAAGATCTATTACGTTGTGAAACTATAAGAACCACGCCAGTTCATTTATTAGAAACTTTATCAATCACTTTCGATGATCCACGATTAACCACATTATTCTTTCGCTACAAAGCGAGAAATTATCCGCAAGCATTAACCGAACAAGAACAACGCATTTGGCAAGATCACTGTCGAGATAAACTCAATACCATTGAGATACAAAATTATTTACAATCACTTGAACAACTAGCCGAAATTTATATACAGAAACCGGAAAAGCTCACTTTATTAAAGCAACTTTACCAATATTGTCATTATTTAGTTGGATAATTGAATTACAGGGGCGTATTATATGTTTCTGATTTTAGTTCTCCGCCCTTTCTAAACGACGGACATACCGTCAATATTTAATTTTAAGACAATTAGTATATAAACTATGAAACATTTTTTAGCCAAACATGCAACAATTAAGCATCGACTTTATTCTTTATATTACACACTATTTAGTTATGGTCGGGGCTTAATTATTTTAACCCTCTGTTTATGGGCTGGTAATATTGTTTCGGCAATCTTACCAATCATGATCCCTGGTAGTATTATTGGTCTATTAATCTTGTTTTTTTTATTAGCATTTCAACTTATACCAACGCGTTGGATCAAAAACAGTTGCAATCTTTTTATGCGCTATATGACTGTGCTATTTATTCCTGCTGCAATGGGGATCATGGATAATTATTCACTACTTTTAGCTAATTGGCTGCCGATTATTTTTGCCAGTGTTGGCGGTTCAATTATTGTCTTATTTTTAACCGGATATCTTACAGAGCATTTGCATAAACCAGCGGTAAAATCGTCTGATAATAAGGGGAAACAATCATGATATGGATGTTACCATTAACTGTTCTAGTTTTTCTTATGATTCGTAAAATTTCCTTTAAAATCAAAAATCCACTATTTAATCCATTAGTGATTTCGGTTCTTGTTTTAATTCCTATTTTATTAATTACACAGACTAGTTATATTGAATATGTTAAAAATGTTAAAATTATTAATGACTTACTCCCTTATTCAGTTGTTGCTTTGGCTTACCCTTTGTATGAATTAATCCCACAAATAAAAGCCCGTTGGAAATCCATCATGATAATCACCTTTACCGCTTCAATTGCTTCTATGGTGACAGGTGTTTGTATTGCATTTTGGTTAGGAGGTAGTAATGAAATTGCAGCCTCGGTACTGCCTAAATCAGTTACCACTGCCATAGCGGTAACTATCGCAGAAAATCAAGGTGGTGTTCCATCTATTGCCGCATTATGTGTAATACTTGTTGGAACTTTAGGCGGGATTTTTGCTCATCAATTGCTAAACTTGGCTAAAATAAAAACAGCTTCTGCCAGAGGTTTATCAATCGGTGCTGTATCACATGCTGTTGGTACTGCTCGCTGTATTGAAGTAGATTATAATGAAGGAGCTTATAGCTCTTTATCGCTGGTACTATGTGGTATTATGACTTCCTTGACAGCACCATTTTTATTTCCAATACTGGTATTTATTTTTGATTGGTTTTAGCATGATATTAAAAAAGCTAATAGTTTATTTAATTACCTTCCTATTTTTTTTAATAGCGGTAATAATTAGTCTCGACTATTGGATAAGCTATAAAACTGCACCCTACATTTATCATGATGAAAATAAACTTCCCTATCGAACAATTGGTGTAGTATTAGGTACATCTAAATATGTAAAAGGTGGAGGGATAAATGGTTTTTATCGCAATCGTATTGATGGCGCTATTGATCTATATAGACAAGGAAAAGTCGATTATCTATTAGTTAGTGGTGATAATAGTCATTTAAATTATAATGAACCAATCACGATGCAAAAAGATCTGATTAAAGCAGGTATTCCTAAAGAATCGATTGTATTGGATTATGCAGGTTTTAGAACCTTCGATTCAGTTGTTCGGGCTAATAAAGTTTTTAATGCTGATGATTTTACTATTATTACGCAAGAGTTCCATTGTGAGCGAGCTATTTTTATTGCTCTTGCGCAAGATATTCAAGCGCAGTGTTTTGCCGTTCCAGCCCCAAAGAGTATGAAGTTAGTTCGTATTCGCGAGATGTTTGCTCGAGTTAGTGCCTTTATTGATCTGTATATAATGAATAAAAAACCTAAATATCTTGGACCTATTATCCCTATTATAAATAATGATGAATAAATTTTGCTAAAACCGATTAAAGATTTTGAGGAAAGGGGTTTTTAAGCCATTAATTTATACGAATTGGTTAAGTTATTGCTGAGTGTTACATTTTCCCACCATAATATATCAGCCTAGTAGATATTTTTATATCACAACACTTTAATTGAAGATAAAACTAAACAATGAAAATATAAAACTAATATTTTTTAGGCTAACAATCCGCCTATAAATTGATTGTCTAATATTTTAGATTGCATTTTTATGCAAAAAAAAGTAATATTTAGTCAATTAAAATTTAAATAATTTATCTAATACTAATGAATATTGAATTAAGCCATGTTAACTGTTTTTATGGTACTCATCAGGCATTGAATGATGTCTCGTTATGTTACCCTTTAGGTGAAACAATTGTTTTACTTGGTCAAAGTGGTGCGGGAAAAAGCTCTTTGTTGAAAGTATTTAATTTACTTGAAATTCCAACATCAGGTAAAATGACGATTGCTGATTCACATTTCGATTTTTCGCAAAAGATAAGTGAATCAACGATTCGATCGCTACGCAAAAATGTTGGCATGGTTTTTCAAAATTACAACCTATGGCCACATTTAACCGTTTTGGAAAATTTAATTGAAGCACCATGCCAAGTATTAAAATTATCAAAACAAATAGCTAGTAATAAAGCGATGTCAATTTTAGCTCGTCTACAAATTGATGAAATGGCACATCGCTACCCTCTCCATCTTTCTGGTGGGCAACAGCAACGTGTTGCTATTGCCAGAGCATTAATGATGGAACCGAAAATTTTGTTATTTGATGAACCAACAGCGGCATTAGATCCAGCAATTACATCACAAATTGCTGAGATTATAAATGAACTTTCACGAACCGGCATTACACAAATTATTGTTACTCATGAAGTCGATTTTGCACGTAAAGTTGCTTCACAAGTAATTTACATGGAACAAGGTAAAATTATTGAACAAGGACAACTTGAGTGTTTTACTCATCCAAAAACCGAAAAATTTAAAGCTTATCTATCACATTAATATTTATTAGAACCAGATTGGGTGGAAATATGAAAAAAACATTACTAGCGATTTTACTTGCAGGATCTGCTTTCGCAGCTCAAGCAGCAGAAACATTAACTATTGGTACCGAAGCAACTTATGCGCCTTTCGAATTTACTAATGACAAAAATGAGATTGTTGGTTTCGATATTGACGTCATGAATAAGCTTTGTGAAGAAATGAAAGTATCATGCAAAATTGTTAATCAATCATTTGATGGTTTAATTCCTAGCCTTAAAACTCGTCGAATTGATGCAGCAATTGCTGGTATTGATGTTACTCCAGAGCGTCAAAAACAAGTTGCATTTACTAAAATCTACTACGACGACAGCTCAATCCAATTCATTACTTTGAAAGACTCATTAACCAGTCTTGATCAATTGAAAGGTAAAAAAGTTGGTATTCAGAAAGGTACAACTTATTCAAAATACTTAAATGAAAAGTATCCTGATGTTAAAGCAGTAAGTTATGACAGCTACCAATTTGCTTTTCTAGATTTAAAAGCAAAACGTATTGATGCTATTGTTTCGAGCTCATTTGTTGCTGGAGAATGGTTAGGTAAGGATGCTGACATTATTGCTTTAGGTGACAAAATTACCGATCATGAATTCTTTGGTGAAGGCTTAGGTATCGCTTTACGTCAAGGAAATGATCAATTACTTGAACAATTCAACCAAGCAATTGATAAATTAAAAGCAAATGGTGAATTAGATATTATTTATAAAAAATGGTTTAGTAAATAATATTATTTACTAAAATCTGTACGTTGAGATCTCGCCGCATACTCTGCGGCGAGTTTATTTTTTTAATTTAATTACGGTTTTTTTATGTCAGACTTTTTTGCACATGGTATCGACTGGTTACTTCCTTCTATGGATGGGTATATTTTGCCGCTAACTAAAGCAACTGCAATAACGTTATCATTAGCTTTTGTATCGTTGATTGTCGGCATGTTTTTTGCGTTCATTTTTACTATTTTAGAATCAGTACCCTTTAAACCTGTTGCGTGGTTAATGTCATTATTTAATTTAACTATTCGAGCTTTACCCGAATTATTGATTGTAGTAGCAATTTATAACGGTTTACCTCTGCTGTTGATGGCATTAGATGATGGTTTTACCATTCCACTTGGTTTTACATCATTTACCGTAAAAATGAATATTGAAAATACTCAACCCGATCCATTTTTATGTGGTGTTTTTGCTTTATCCTTACTTTATGCCGTTTATGCTTCGCAAACCTTACGTGGAGCATTTAAAGCGATACCTAGTGGACAAAAACAAGCAGCTCAAGTATTGGGACTTAGTAAATCCCGTACTTTTTTCCGCATAATAATGCCGCAAATGTGGCGCCATGCATTACCTGGTTTAAGTAATCAATGGTTAATTTTATTAAAAGATACCGCCCTTGTATCTGCAATAGCGATTGATGATTTAATGATGCAAACCAAAACAATTGTTGCAAGAACCAACCAACCTTTCTTATGGTATTTTATTGCTATGCTTGTTTATTTAGTAATATCAGTTTTAAGTCAACGTGTTATTTCTCGTATTGAAAAACACGCTACCAAATTTGAACAACCGTCATCAGCTAATAGTCAGTAAGGTCATTTTATGTCTGATAATTTCATTTACTATCTAAAAATCATTCTAAAAGGTCTACCTGATACTTTAAGCCTAAGTGTTGCAGGCATATTATCAGCTGGTTTTTTAGCTATCGTTTTTTCTTCTCTTTTATCATTAAATTCAAAGCTTTTAACGAAAACGATACGTGGATATATAGTTATTTTTACTGGTTCGCCTTTATTGGTTCAACTATTTTTGATCTATTATGGTCCTTCACAATTTGGCGAAATTTTAAGTAAAACACCAGCTTTTTATGAATTTATTTCATCACCATGGTTTTGCGCTTATTTAGCATTAACGCTTAATAGTGCCGCTTATACTACTCAAATTTTCTATGGTGCTTTAAAAGCTGTTCCACAAGGGCAATGGCAAGCATGTAGTGCATTAGGCATGAATAAAAGACAAACACTTAAAATTGTAATGCCATATGCATTAAAACGAGCACTGTCTACTTACTCTAATGAAGTTGTCTTTGTGGTCAAGGGAACCGCACTAGCATCAATGATTCCTGTTATGGATCTTATGGGATATAGTAATACACTAAATGGTGAATACTATGACTTCTCTATTTTTATTGTTGCTGGGCTTATCTACCTCTTGATAAATGGTATTTTAAGCACCATTATGAGGATAATAGAGAAAAAAGCCCTCACCTTTGAAAACTAATATGAGCCAATTTGATTCTGTTTCTTTCTTAAAAACTGTCCCACATAAACCAGGTATCTATCAAATGTTTAATGATAAAGATACCATCATTTATGTGGGAAAAGCGAAAGACCTCAATAATCGTTTAAAAAGTTACTTTAATAGTAGTAAAAAAACCATCAAAACCGATCGATTGGTGAGTCATATTCATCGGATAGAATTCACTATCACCAACACCGAAACCGAAGCTCTTTTGCTTGAACAGACTTATATCAAAAAATATCAACCAAGATATAATGTTTTACTTAAAGATGACAAAAGCTATCCGTTTATTAAATTAAGTAAAGAACGCCACCCACAATTATCTTTATACCGTGGAGCCGTTAATCGTAAAAAAGATGAGTTTTTTGGCCCTTACCCGAGTGGCTATGCAGTTAAACAAATTCTTGCATTATTACAAAAGACCTTTCCGATAAGGCAATGCCTGAATAGTACTTACCGTAATCGAACACGTCCTTGTTTGCAGTACCAAATTAAACGTTGTTTAGGCCCTTGTGTACCCGGTTTAGTTAGCGATGAAGATTACAATGAACAAGTTAATTATGTTAGATTATTTTTATCTGGACAATCAGATGAAATCTTAAAAAAAATTACTGCTGATATGTTAAAAGCCAGTAGTGAGCTTAATTTTGAAAAAGCAGCAGCGCTACGTGATCAGTTACAAGCAATCAAACACATTAATGAAAAACAAGCTATCTACAATAATAATGATAATTTAGATGTAATTGGTTTTCATTATGAACTCGGCCTAGCTTGTATTTATGTACTTTTTATCCGTAATGGACAGACGTTTGGTCATCGTTCTTATTTTCCTAAAGTTCCCTCTAACACTGAACTTGAAGAAGTTATTGAGACATTTTTAGGACAATTTTATCTACAAGGTAATCAAAACAGGAATATTCCAAAGAAAATTCTTCTGAATTTTTCGTTGTCAGATAAACAAGCGATGGAAGAAACTTTATCCATCGTCGCCGAACATCAAGTTAAATTAGTTGATGAACCAAAAGGTGATAATCTTAAATTATTAAATATTGCAACAGTTAACGCTCAAACGGAAGTTAAAAATAAACTATTAGAAAACTCAACCATTAAACAAAGATATGATGCTTTAAAAGCCTTTTTAGGTATTGAGAAAATCAATAGAATGGAATGTTTTGATATCAGCCATTTTATGGGCAAAAACACTATCGCTTCTTGTGTTGTGTTTGATGATAAAGGACCGGTTAAATCTGAATTCCGTCGCTATAATATTAGCGGTATCACCCCAGGTGATGACTATGCAGCAATGGAACAGGTATTAACTCGCCGTTATAGTAAAAAAGATCTCCCTGAAGATAAAATCCCTGATATTATCTTTATTGATGGTGGTAAAGGACAACTTAATCAAGCTTTACAAGTATTTGAGAAGTTACAAGTAAACTGGGATAAACATCATCCTATTTTAATCGGGGTGGCTAAAGGTGCTGAGCGTAAAGAAGGTTTAGAAACACTCTTCTTTGAAGCCCATGGTAAAGGTTATTATTTAGATGATCATTCCCCTGCTCTATTATTAATTCAACAAATCCGTAACGCATCACATGACCATGCGATTGTAGGTCAGCGTAAAAAAGGTGTTAAACAATTAACTGATAGTGCGTTAGAGCATATAGAAGGCGTTGGCGGAAAAAGACGCCAAGCATTATTAAAACATTTTGGCGGGCTTAGAGAGCTAAAAAATGCTAGTATAGATGAAATAGCCCAAGTACAAGGCATCTCCAAATCGTTAGCTGAAAAAATTTATCTAAATTTACAGCAATAACACATTGAAAAATTAACATTTTTCAGGCAACATAATCAGTAAGAAAACACTGTTTTTTTAATTATCACTAACCAATTGATTAATAAAACAAAATGAGCTAATGTCACATGAAAATCAACTTACCTACATTCTTAACATTATTTCGAGTAATACTTATTCCTTTTTTTGTGTTGGCATTCTATTTATTTCCTCATGAATGGTCTGGCTTTTTTTCGGCATTATTATTCTTAATTGCCGCAGTTACAGATGTTTTTGATGGTTACCTCGCCCGTCGATTAGGTCAAACTACCAAATTTGGCGCCTTTTTAGATCCTGTCGCCGATAAAATAATGGTGACGATCGCATTGGTACTTATCACTCAGTATTATCAAGCGTGGTGGATTTCTATTCCGGCTATCATCATCGTTTCTCGAGAAATCATCATTTCAGCATTAAGAGAGTGGATGGCTGAAATTGGCAAACGCAATAATGTTGCGGTATCTTCAATTGGTAAAATTAAAACTATTGCCCAAATGACAGCGTTAACTTGGTTACTTTGGCGTCCTTGCGATCTGGTTATATATGCAGGTCTGGCTGCCTTACTTATTGCAACTGTCTTAACTTTATTATCTATGTTGCAATATCTTTGGATCGCGCAAAGTGATTTATTAGACGAAGATTAAACATATTTATAAAAATGGCAAAATTATCTATGCAGTGCCTTAATAATTAAGTTTGCTAAATAATTTTGTAAGAATAGACAAAATAGCCTAATTTAACGACTAATCAGTCAAACATTGAGCAATCAAACCATTAATTTGAAATTTTTATTGACTGAAATGATAAGATAGGTAAAATGCACAGCATCCAAAACGCAGTTACCTTTCGGAACTCAGTTTTGAGCCCGGGTGGTGAAATCGGTAGACACAAGGGATTTAAAATCCCTCGGCCTTTTTGGCCGTGCGAGTTCAAGTCTCGCCCCGGGCACCATTTAAAACACCTCTTATGCGGGAATAGCTCAGTTGGTAGAGCGCAACCTTGCCAAGGTTGAGGTCGCGAGTTCGAACCTCGTTTCCCGCTCCAATTTAAATTCAATCGATATTCATAGCAAGCTATTATCTACAATAAACTATATGTTTTCGCTTTGTAGTATAAAATCATATAGAGCCATAAAAAATACAGTTATATCTATTGCTTTATAGACATTGTATTTATAAATATCTTTATACTATGAAAGCAAACAATGTCCACCTAGATAATAAATAACATACTGCAATTGACCTTTATAATTAAAGTGTCAGATGGATATATTTAAGATGTTAAATTTGATAATTAACATTTTCATCTTTAATGTATTGCTCTATATATTGTTTAAATATTTTTACTCTATTAGGGATATAGTTTCTATCTCTAACCATTACATAAACTGGACGAGGGATACCAACCCACTCGGTTAAAATTGGAATTAACTCTCCATTCTGAATCTCATCATGAACAAATTGCTCAGAAACAAAACAAATACCTAAATCCTGCTTAGAAGCATTTACCATCAACTGTATATCATCAACAATAAAATTAAATGGCATATCTGCAATATATAACTCTTGTGTCTGAGTATTTTGTAATGTCCATCCATTACTAGCGTTAGAACAGATTAGTCTATGATTTTTCAAATCTACTGGATGTAAAGGAACCGAATTTGATACCAAGTATTTAGGTGATGCACATAAAATATTTTTTGAAAAGAATAATTTTTTTGCTACCCAGTTACTATCATCTAAATTTCCGACGCGAATTGCAACATCGATGCTCAACGCAGTTAAATCAACAATACGGTTAGTTACCATCAGATCAATCTTAATATCTGGATATTGCTTCATAAAAGAAAAAATGCAGTTCGATAACCATTTGTGAGTTAAATTAATTGGAGCTGTTACTTTTATGGTTCCTGATAGCTGATAATGGGTGTCATTTAGATACTTAACAGCCATCATACATTCTGTTAAAGGATTAACACATTGATCAAAATACATCTGCCCTAGGGAAGTCATTGATACAGATCTAGTGCTACGATTTAACAGATGTTCCCCTATCGATTCTTCTAATTGTGTTAAACGCCGGCTAATAGTCGCCATAGGGATCGAGAGCTGTTCAGAGGCTTTGGTAAGGCTACCAGCCTGAACAACATTTACAAAAAGATTAAGGTCATTTAAGGAAATTGATTTTTTCATTTTTGGAATTCTATATTTAAAATACATTAATTGTATTATAAATGGGACAATAATAATATTATTTTACTTAATAACATTATCTAAATAAGAATATTATCTATGAAAGGATCAATCGACGGCACTACGACTGGAAACTGTAATATAATAGTCGTCAGATTATTACAGCAAGAAAATGCAAATAGGTTTTCTAGCTCATTATCAAAATTTGCTAATCAAGGCAGTAATAATAATTTACCAGTATTTTCTCTTCCACTCGGCATCAATAGCTGCAATATCATCTTTAATAAAATTAACATCGATTCTAGCGACAATGTGACAGAAAAATTTAATTTTTCTAGCGGTCAAAAAAATTTCATGATTAAACCTTCTAAAGTTACTGAATCTATCAATAATTTGTTAAATAGTTGGCAAAATTTCCCTGTATTTTTGTTTAACCTTGATCCATTTTATGGAGATAAAGATCATGTTAAGAAATAGATTTTTAGTGTTAATAGCAGTCATTCTTGCAACTTTTTTCTGGGGATCAAACTTTAATGCGGGATCATCTGTGGTAGCGGAAGCTTCTCCTTTTGTGGTCGCAACCGAAAGGTTTACTATTGCGACGATAATTATCATGATTTTCATGGTATTAAAAGATAAAAATAATATTGTGGCATTACAAAAGAACTGGATTGCATTTATAGCTCTCGGCTTATTAGGTATAACAGGCTTTAATTTAGCATTTTTTATTGGTTTAAAAACTACCTCAGCTATTAATGGAGCATTAATAATGGCAACATCTCCGATAACCACAGCATTATTGGCGGCAATGATTGATAAACATAAAATTACTGTTGTACAAAGCGTTGGTATGTTGACTAGTTTATTGGGTGTGGTTATTGTGGTAAGTAACGGTTCAATAAACAATTTAGTTTCGCTAAATTTCAGTTCCGGTGATCTCATTATTATGTTGGGTAATTTGGCTTGGGCGACATATACTGTCGGTTCACGAAAATATATATCTAACTCGACACCATTGCAAACTACAACTTATACCATGTTATTTGGCACCATCGGCATTGTATTATTTACTTTTTATAACAACAATTTACTTATATCACTTAATAATATAACCATAAAAAACCATTTATTATTAGTCTACATGGCTGTATGTGGCTCGGTATTGGCATATTTATTCTGGAATCTCGGTATAAAAGAAATTGGAGCAGCCAATACAGCCGTATTTTTTAACTTAGTACCTGTATTTACGATGATTTTATCCTTATGCTCTGGATTAGAGCCTAATCCATTACAAATCAGTGGCGCATTAATTGTTATTTGTGGTGTAATTCTTGCTACAGGTTCATATAAAATCATACAAGCTAAATTGAAAACTAAAACATTCAAGAATCATTAATATATCCCGCCCTTATGGGCGGTTCTATTTTTATACTACCCTATTGAACAGTGCTGATATCAAATTGAAAAACAACTGAAATTTGTATGTTTACTATCAATCTTCCTTATCTAATCAGATAATTCATTAGCCTATTTATCTATGTATATTACTAAACCTTAACGTAAGATTTATAGTGGTATCTAAATTTATTCGTTTATACAAAATGTTACTACTTATCTAAAAAACAGTTTAGAATAAAATTGTGATTAGAATGTAATTTTACAATTTCCTTCAGACACTTTTCTATACGATGATTTATCTTGAAAATTATCTGTTTGCAATGTTAACCACAACACTAAAAATGATATTTCATTTAATTTTTCCTAAATAAAGAAAAATATGAATAAATAGACATGATAGAGAGTACGCCAAAAGTAATACCCCATAATTTTTGATAGCTAGAAATATTTTCTAAAGGGGATATATTTGTTTCTAATAACATTAAAGAACATGCTGACCCAATAATAATTCCTCCATTTTGAAAAAGCCTCAATAAGCCTCCAATCGTTGATTGTTTATCTTTTTTGGAAACCATCGCGATCTGAATTAATGAACTTTGAAATAGCCCTCCACCTAAACCGTAGCACAAAGCAGCTATAACATAATTAAAGACTGAAATATTAAAACTCATAAAGAAAAGTAAGGCGAAAGCAAATTGCATCAGAGGTAAAGCATAAATTAGTATTATTTTATTACAACTTGAATTTATTACTTTTTTGACAAACACACTTAAAATGACCCCAATAGGTGCCGCAGTACAAATTAATCCTATATAGTCAATTGAATAACTAGTTTCTTTTATAAATATGAGAGGTGATACTGAAAAGAGCATGCCTGCAGTCAATCCAAATAGCATGCTACCAATTGAAATGTATCTAATTGACGAGGTTAATAATAATTTAACAGGAAAAAAAGGATTGGCGCTTTTTAATTCTATTCTCAAAAAAAATAAAAATATGATTAAAATAAAAATACCAATGAAATTTTTTTCAACCAAAGATAGATTTATATTATTAGAATAAAGAAGAAAAACACAACCGACTGACAGAATGAAAAATAATATCATTCCTTTTAGATCGAAAGTCTTTTTCTTTAGTATTGTTACTGATTTATTTATTCTCAAACAAAAAAGACATCCCATAATACACAATGGGACATTAATAAGAAATAAGACTTGCCATCCCCATAATTTTAAAATAACACCGCCAAAAGAAGGCCCTAAAATTGGTCCTAAACTTATCGCCAACATTATGAAAGAATTTAATCTTATTTTCTGTTTACTTGATTGTAAACCAGCCAATCCCAAGCAATTTGCTTGCAATAATGCAGCACCGATTCCTTGTCCACATCTAGATAAAATAAGTTGATTTGCAGAATCTGAAAATCCAGCAATCAATGAAGTTAGACCAAATAGAGAGAAGCCTACTATTAATGCTATTTTTTGCTCCCAAAAGTCACCAAGCCAACCGCCGGGAACAAGAAAAATAATTAGGAATAATAAATATAAAGTAACTGATAATCCGATATATTCTAAAGAAACATGAAAATCGACAGAAAATGAATTTAACGCTAAGTTTATAATACCAGTATCTAATGTTGATAAGAATAATCCTAAACAACATGTAATATAAATAGAATACATTGATTTAGAACTATCTACTACTTTAGTCATTTATAGACCTCATATCAATTTAGTTTCATTCATGGCTAATTGTTCTTAGAAAAAAATGAATATAGCCGTAACTAACAATTAAAAGTTGCAATAATGAGATATTCTTTTTGTTCAAATTGTTCCATCCTTTTTTCTGATGTTTTTATTGGTGAAAATATCTAATTAGCTTATTTAATTTTTAAAAATTATGCTTAAAAAGAAATTTAAACAACTTAGCTAAAAAGCGTATATTAATGTTGATTACAAATTAAATAACAAATAAAAATATCATTGATTTTTTTTGGAGATT